>JBAXXX010000004.1:0-93337 GCA_037127695.1 Verrucomicrobiia bacterium
TGAATACGGCGGTCACGCAGATGGATAAGGTGACGCAGACGAACGCGGCGACGGCTGAGGAAAGCGCGAGCGCCTCGGAGGAGCTCAGCGCCCAGGCCGCAACCCTGCGCGAGCTCGTCGCCGGGCTCCAGCAGCTCGTCACGGGCTCACGCAACCTGTCTTCGCACGGTGCCGCGCTGCTGCGATGCTAGTCATCGGAAGGCGGAGACTTACCAGATGAGCTCCAGCGCACGCATGTCCGGCATTTCTTCCGGCACGGCCACCGCCCTCGTCGTCGCGGACATGATCGGGGTCGGCGTGTTCACGAGCCTGGGATTTCAGGTCGGGGATATGCCGACCGGGTTCTCGATCGCTTTTCTGTGGGCGGCCGGCGGGCTGGCGGCGCTTTGCGGGGCGCTGTCCTATGCCGAGCTCGCGGCCGCGCTGCCGCGCTCGGGCGGCGAGTACCATTTTCTGTCAGAAATCTACCATCCGAGCATCGGGTTTCTGGCCGGATGGATTTCCGCAAGCGTCGGGTTCGCTGCGCCCACGGCGCTCGCAGCCATCGCGTTCGGCAAATACCTGCAAGGGATTTTTCCGGGAATTTCTCCGGCGGGCTCGGCGCTGGCCCTCGTGTGGGTTATCTTGTTGGTCCAGCTCCGCGGGCTCCGCGCCGGCAGCGTTTTTCAAGATGCGTTCACCCTGCTGAAAGTCATCTTCCTCGTCGGGCTCATTGCCGCCGGGTTTATCTTCGGGCACCGGCAGCCGATCTCGTTTGAGCCCGTGGCCGCCGACCTGCCACGCATTTTCTCCGCGCCGTTCGCAGTCAGCCTCGTCTATGTCATGTATGCCTATTCCGGCTGGAATGCCTGCACGTATATTATCGGGGAGATCCGGGAGCCGGCCAAGGTCGTCCCCCGCGCGCTATTCGCCGGAACTCTTGTTGTCATGGCCCTCTACGTCGGGCTCAACTCCATGTTCCTCTACACGACCCCGGTCGCAAGCCTCCGGGGAAACGTCGATGTCGCGCTCATTGCCGGGCGCCAGATTTTCGGCCCTTTCGGCGGAAACCTTGTTGGCGGGCTGATCTGCCTGGGGCTGGTTTCGGCCGTCAGCTCGATGACGTGGATCGGCCCGCGGGTCTCGGCGGTGATGGGCGAGGATTTCCCCGCACTCCGCTGGCTGTCCAAGAGGTCGAACACCGGGATCCCCGCATACGCCATGGTTTTTCAGATCGTTGTGGTCTCCGTGCTGGTCGTGACCTCGACGTTCGAGAAGGTCCTTCTCTACGTCCAGTTCACCCTCATCCTTTGCTCGTTCCTTACGGTTCTCGGGGTCATCGTGCTGCGCATCCGGCGGCCCGACCTTCCCCGCCCATACAGGACATGGGGCTACCCGCTCACACCCCTCGTCTTTCTCTGCATCAGCCTCTACATGCTGTATTATGTCGCCAGGGAAAAACCGTATGAAACCGCAGCCGGGCTCGCGACGCTGCTCGCCGGAGCAGGAGTTTATCTGGCTTCCGGAAAACGCTCACGAAAAGAGCCGGCCCCCTGAGGCCGCCGAGCTACCCGACGTATTGGGAAATGGTTCAGAAGGCGGCAGGTTCTTCGCCGTTGGGGTGAGAGCGAGCCCGCCTTCGGAGGTTTCCTTGAGGGCGCGGGGCATCCGTCTGCCGATATCCCGCATTGCGATCACCACATCATCGAGCGGAACAACACACCGGACGCCGGCCAGCGCCATCATGGCGGCAAGCATGCTGTGGACGGCGAACATTCCATTCCTGCTCACGCAGGGCACCTCGACGTATCCGCCGATGGGATCGCAGACCATCCCAAGAGTGTTCATCAAGGCAAAGGCCGCCGCGGAACACGCCAGCTCAGGCGATCCTCCACGGGCCTCGGTCACGGCGGCAGCGGCCATGCAGGACGCGCTTCCCACCTCGGCCTGGCACCCGCCGCGCGCGCCGGAAAAGCTGGCGTTTTTCCCAATCACAACGCCGATGGCTGCAGCGGTGAAGAGCGCGCGGGCCGCCCCCATTTCGTCCAACCCCTCGTTCTCTTCCAAATCCAAAAGACAGGCGGAAAGGATGCCAGATGATCCGGCGGTGGGCGTGGCGACAATGCGTCCGAACTGGGCATTGTGCTCCAGCACGGCGAACCCATAAGCCGCAAGCTTCGCAAATCTTGGACCAAAAAGCGGACCGTCGGATGCGGAATAATCCCAGAGGTGCCTGGCATCCCCGCCCGAAAGCCGGCTCGCGGAGAGCTCCCGGATCTGAATGCCGTCTCGAACCGATTTCCGCATGATGCGATACTGCCCGCCCATGCGTTCCAGGAGTTGCGCCTCGTCACAATTCTGCAGGCGGGCTTCGCGCGCCAGTGAGAGCTTCCACAAAGGCCATCCATGCGATTGCGCGAGGCAGAGCATTTGCCCGGCGTTCTCATAATCGAGGGTGGCTTCTTCTTGCATGGCCTAGAAAACAAGCCGCGGAATTTCGCGCAATTTGCTGATCTCTGGCAAGCGGCCCAGCAGGCTCCGGCAATCTGCCGGGACGGTTTCATCCGTTTCCACCAGCGTGAGGGCTTCCCCTTCCCGGCCTTTGCGGGTGGTGCGAATGGCTGCGATGTTGATTCCCGCGCAAGCCAGCAGCGTGGTGACTTTGGAAAGAAATCCCGGACGATCCTTGTGCCACATCACCAGCGTGACCAGGCATCCGTCCACTCGGGCCGTGAAGCCGTCTATATTCACAATCTCAATGCTGCCGCCACCGGGCGAAGAGCCGGTGGCCGT
Source organism: Verrucomicrobiia bacterium (assembly GCA_037127695.1). Lineage (GTDB taxonomy): Bacteria > Verrucomicrobiota > Verrucomicrobiia > Chthoniobacterales > Terrimicrobiaceae > QYQL01. The sequence goes on from JBAXXX010000004.1 coordinate 2,773, forward strand.
GCAGGAGGCTGCTCGGTCGGCGCTGGAAATGGTCAGACGGGCGGAGTTTGGATGGACGTCTTCGCCGAGATCGACTGACTGGAAAGCGACGTGTAGATTTTGGCGTGCCGCATAATCCAGCGCGTCCTTGATGCGGGGGTCATCTGGCAGCCAGTTCAAAAGGCCGGCGACCAATGCCCGATCCGTGGCATGTCCGGCCCCGGTTGCCGCGAAGGACCCATGCAACGCAATGAGGGCCGCTCCCGGCTCCTCGCCGAGAAGCGCGCGGGCGGCGAGCCCGATCCTCACGGCTCCGGCCGTATGTGAGCTGGAGGGACCGGTCATTGGCGGGCCAATGATCTCGAAGGCGGAATACTCGCTCATGGCAAAGACAAGATCACCAATGGTCAAACCGCTTCCGCGATGTCTGCGGCGAGCTCCGCCACCTGTTCTTGAGTCGTGGCCCACGAGCACATGAACCGCGCGCCGCCGCCGATGAAAACGTAGTAGGCCCAGCCTTTGGCTTTCAGATGGTTGTGAACCGCCGGGGGAAGCTCGAGAAAGACAGCATTCGCCTGGACGGGATAGAGCTCGCGGACGCCCGGGAGGCCCCGGACTTTTTCCGAGAGCAGCCGCGCGCAGCCATTGGCTTGGGCGGCATTGCGGAGCCAGCTTCCGTCTCGCAGCATCGCGCACCAGGGCGCGGCCATGAAGCGCATTTTCGAAGCGAGCTGGCCGGCCTGCTTGCACCGGTAGTCAAACTCTGCGGCAAGGGCCTTGTTAAAGAAAATCACCGCCTCGCCAAGTCCGATCCCAAGCTTCGTTCCGCCGCAGCATAACACATCGATCCCTGAGCGCCAGGTCAGGTCGGCCGGGGAATCCCCGCGCGACGCGACGGCATTCGCGAATCGACTGCCGTCCATGTGGATCTTGAGGCGGTGCCGGACCGCGACATCGCGGAGAGCGCGCAATTCGTCGAGGGAGTAGACCGTGCCGATCTCGTTCGGCAAAGACAACGAAAGAACATTCGGGCGGGGGTAGTGGATGTCCGAGCGTTTGGTCACAAGGCGCTCCACGTCTTGTGGATCAATCTTGCCGTTGTTCCCCGAGGCGAGAAGGAGCTTGGTTCCGTTGGTGAAAAACTCCGGCGCCCCGCATTCATCCGTCTCGACATGGGCAACCTCGTGGCAGATCACGCTGTGATAGGACTGGCAAAGCGAGGCCAGCGCAAGCGAGTTCGCCGCCGTGCCGTTGAAGACAAAGAACACTTCGCAATCCGTCTCAAAAACCTCGCGAAAAAGATCCGTCGCGCGGGCGGTGATCGCATCGTTCCCATAGGACGCGAGATACCCCGCATTGCATTCCTGCAACGCCTCCCATGCCTCGGGGCAAATCCCCGAGGTGTTGTCACTGGCAAAGGTGTAGCGCAAGGGGATCATATAGCTGGCCTTCGCCTCTTCGCTGCCCTGGGTGGCCACGAAGGCGAAAGGGGATTCGTAGCAGACTTCGCGGGCACGCGCAATCGCGTTCTTCGACAAGGGACGCAAAATCCTATTGACATGTCAGGCATTTCTGTTATTTCTGAAATATAAGAAATGCATGGGGATCCTGTCATCGAAAAGCTGGTTTTGCACTGGGGAGAAATGGGTTCCCGCTGGGGCATCAGCAGAATGGTGGCTCAGATTCACGCGCTGCTGCATTTCTCTCCCAAGCCGATGGCGGCGGATGAAATTGCGGAGGCCCTCAGCGTCGCGCGATCCCATGTGAGCAACAGCCTGAAGGAGCTTCAGACGTGGGGCATCGTCAAAGTCGTTCATGTCCTGGGTGACCGGCGCGAGCATTTCCAATCCGTCAAGGACGTGTGGCAGTTGTTTGAAATTCTTTTGGATGAGCGCAAGCGGCGCGAGGTGGATCCGACGCTGAAAATGCTGCGGGAGTCGCAGGCATCGCTCAATGACGGGGACGAGGCGGATCCCCATACCAAGGAGCGGCTGAAGGAAATGCTGGAGTTTTTTGAGCTGATGGATGCCGGTTATGTCGAAGTGCGACGGCTGCCGCTGGAAGCGCGGGTCAAGCTGGTCAAGCTGGCCAGGTGGGGAAAGCGGCTCAGTTCGCTGCTCAAATAGTTTTTTGTCTCAATGATCTCAAATCACAGGAAACACAGAAGTATGAATGAAATCCATGCGGTGACCGGGGCGTTTGGGTATTCCGGCCGGTACATAGCGGGCCGGCTGCTGGAGCAGGGGAAGACAGTGATCACGCTGACGAACTCTCTCAGCCGAGAGAGCTCGCTGAGCGGAAAGGTCCGGGCATTTCCGCTTTCCTTTGGCGAGCCCGACAAGCTGGAGGCGGCGCTGGCCGGAGTGGACGTGCTCTACAACACTTACTGGGTGCGCTTCAACCACAGGATGTTCACCCATGCCCAGGCCGTTGAAAACACGCTGGCATTGTTTGCCGCAGCGCGGCGCGCAGGTGTCCGCCGGGTGGTCCATGTCAGCATCACGAACCCGGCGGAAGACTCGCCGCTGGAATATTTTGCAGGCAAGGCGCGGCTGGAGCGGGCGCTGCAGGAAAGCGGGCTGACCTATGCGATCCTGCGGCCGACGGTCCTCTTCGGGCGCGAGGACATCCTCATCAACAACATTGCCTGGGCGGTCCGACGGTTTCCAGTTTTCATGCTCTTTGGTGACGGATCCTACCGGCTTCAGCCGATTCATGTGGACGATCTGGCGGATCTGGCGGCAGCCGAAGGAATGCGGGAGGGGAACTCCATCATCAACGCCATCGGGCCGGAAACATTTTCCTACCGCGAGCTGGTGGAGGCTGTTGCGGCGGCGGTCGGGTGCCGGCGCTGGCTGGTTGGCGTGCCGCCGGGAATCGGATACCTTCTCGGGAAGCTGGTCGGGTGGTTTGTGCGCGACACATTTATCACTCGCGAGGAAATCCGCGGTTTGATGGCCGAGTTGCTTTATGTGGACGCGCCGCCTGCCGGAAAGACGCAGCTGACGGCTTGGATGCAAAGAAACTCCGCGACGTTGGGCCGGCGGTACGCCAGCGAGCTCGGCCGCCGCCGCAACCGGCAGAGGCCGTATTTTTGCGAATGATATGCTCCCCGGCAGCGCAAATTCGGAATTCTACACTGTGGGAATCTCCGAAAACGTCGTGCGGAGAAGTATAGCGGGGCATGCCTGGAGCTTGCCCGGAGCTGCGGATGGTCCAAGGCGGGAGGGCATGTGACAGCTCACATGCGCGGGGGCTTGCTCCGCCCGCCCGCGGCAGCGAGGCTTCCTGAGCCAGGAGACCACCTTATCTTAGGACAGCAATATGCGCACTACCCCCACCACAGATGTCGTCGTCATCGGCGGCGGCCCCTCGGGCTTCGGCGCGGCGGTTGGCGCAGCGCTCGAAGGCGCCCGCGTCCTCCTCATCGAGCGGCATGCCATCCTGGGCGGCATGGGAACGGTCGGGCTGGTCAATAACTTCTGCGGCGCCCACCACGATGGCCGGCGGGCGATCATCGGCGGGGTCTTTGAAAAACTGCGGGCGAGACTCAAAGCGCGCCAAGCGATTTACACGGATTTTTGCCAGGAACACATGGAGCCATATGATCCGCTGGTTTACTCCGAAGAAATGGGGGCCTTGCTGGAGGAGGTGGGAGTTGTTCCTCTGCTGGGATCTGATGTCAAGCGCAGCAGTTTTTCGGATGGCCTATCGGAGGTGGAGTTGAGCAATGGGAACATCGTCCGCAGCAAAGCGGTTGTGGATGCCACGGGGGATGCCACGATTGCGGTAAATGCCGGAGTGTCGGCTCGGGTTGGCCGTCCGCAGGACGGGGCCGTAATGCCGCTCACACTTTGTTATCTCATGGGGCCCGTGGATCTGGAGCGGGCCTTTGCCGCCCACCCGGAGTTGCGCAGGGTGAACCCGGCTACGGGCGATGTCTTCCTGTGGATCAACGGCATGCAGTCCACCGTGCTTGCGGCGCGCACCAACGGGGATCTCACCATTCCGCGCGACAACGTGGCCTGCGTATTCAGCGTTCCGGGACGACCAGATTTTGTCACGGTGAATTTTGGACGGGTCTTTGTTTCCGATCCCACAGACCCCGTCCAGCTTGCAGAAGGGGAGCAAGTTGGTCGCAGGCAGGTGGACGAAGGGATTCGGTTTTTTCAAAAATATGTCGCCGGGTTTGAAAAGGCGGAGCTCGTGGAGTTGGCCCGGCAGATCGGCGTGCGGCAAACCCGCCAGATTCAGGGGCTCTACACGCTGACGCTACAGGACATCCTGGACCGCCGGCAGTTCGACGATGTGATCGCCCAGTGCCACTACCCGGTGGATATTCACGAGCCGGATTCCGATAAAACCACGTTCCACTGGATTCCGGTCGGAGAGCATTATGATATTCCCCTGCGTTGTCTGATCCCGAAGCAGGGGCCGAAGAATCTTATTGTCGCGGGGCGTTGCATTTCAGCTTCGCACGAAGCGATGGCCTCCTTTCGCGTGTCGCCCTCAGTGATGGCGATCGGGGAAGCGGCCGGAACCGCCGCAGCGCTGGCGGCGGCCAATGGCTGCAATATTCCAGGACTGGACTACCACGAAGTGCAAGCGGCAATCCTCCGGCACAAAGGAATTTTGTCGTAAAGCATTTCCGGACACGGACAGCATCCAGATCAAATCCTTCATTCCCTTTGGGTCTGATACCCCACAGCTTGCTTCGGCTTTGGTGCTGGAGGGGCGAGCTCCGTCCGTGGATAGCAACGGACCGGACGGAGCCGGTCCCTCCAAATGCCTCGGGGCTTGCCCCGGGGTTCTTGACTGCAGCGCGCCGGGAGGAGGCCGCGCGGATCCGCCCCGCCGGGGCCTTTTGGGGCTGCGCTCACCTGCCCGGAGCAGCAGCCACTTCGTTCCCCTGAGCATCACGGTGAACCAGCCGACCTTGCAGGGATAGCAGCTTGGGTTCTTCCGGAAGACCAAACTCCCACTTCATCAGGAGATGGTGGAGCAGGCGCACCCCTTCCGTTCCGACGCGCTCCCGATCGAAGGTCATGGCGGTCAGCCCCGGCAAATGATCATCAATCAGCAGCACCACTTTCAGCCCGAGATCCAGCCCGATGCTCCAGGTTTCCCTGGATCGCTCCAGAAATCTCGAATCGATGGCCAGCATGCCGTCCGCTTTCTTGCGCACCAGCCAATCCCTCAGCCCCGGAGTATTCCAGAGCGAGCCCGCATTAAGAACCGGCTGAGGGAAGCCTTCGATCCCGGCGCAGTAGCCGCCGAACCACCGGTGGCAAGTGCGGGCTTCCAGTCGCGGATCGACGGCCAAGGCAATCCGCCGGCAGCCCAGCCTGTGGAGCTCCTCGCACGACTTCATTGCCGCGTGGAAATAGTCGATCGCCACGGCATGAAACGGCGGCTTGTGATGGAGTGGCCCGAGCGAGACAGATGCATACTTCGGCCAGTCCCAGCCTTCCAGCTGCCACTGGTCGTAGGAGGGGCCAAACATCAGCCCATGGACCCCGCGGCTGTAAAGAATGCGGCTGAGACGTGCTTGCGCTTTCTTGTCCGGGCTTAAGCGAAACGATTCCAGTGTGTAGCCCAGATGCAAAGCCTCGCGCTGAGCCCCATGAAAAATCCCCTCCGTGTGGGTGGTTCCGTCGCAGTTGAAAAAAGCCAGCGTAGTGCCAGTGGGATGCGAGGCTTTGGCATGTCGGTAGGCCGAAAGGGCCGAAAGGGCGGGGTCCGGCTGGTAGCCCAGATCACGAATGGCCGCTTCGACACGCTGGCGCGTCGCATCGTCAACATTCTTATACCCGTTGACCACACGAAACACGGTCGTGTGGCTCACGCCGACCAGTTGACCGATATCGCGCAACGTCACCCTTTTGGGGGAGTCAGTCTCCATGTCGGCAGATTAGCATGCCCGCAGACCGCTTTCCAAGCGGATGTTACAGGTCACACCGCAAATCTATGGATCAATATGGTGCATCGTCGCATTTTGGCAGTGCGGAACAAATCCGGAGCTCACCAACAACGCAACACAGACATGAGAAATCCATCGTTCCTTCGCCGTTCCGCAATCGCGCTCGCGGCCCTTGGTCTCCTCACCATATGCGCCCAGGCAGCGGTCGTGTTCAATCTGGATTTTGCCACGGATGTCTATACCGGAAATTTCACGGCCGAGGTCAACCCATCAAAAATGAGTTGGGCTGGAGGATCGCTTGTCTATGCGCCTAGCGGAGCGCTCACCAGCATTATCGACTACACGCCTGGAGGCAATTTGACGACGACCTTCCAAAATGAAACGCTTTCAGTAACCTCCTCAGCATCCACCTTGGGTGGCTCCCTGGGGATATTAACCCGCCTCAACGGAGCAACGTTGACCTCGACGGGAATTCTTGGACTGGTAAATATCCTCAGCACCACCTCCGTGCGGCTCCGACTCTTCTACGGCGCAGACAATAACGCCGGGGCTGGCACAAATTTTTATGATACAACGTTCAGTTCATTGAGCAATCCGGTTGCGGTTTCGACTCCGCTGACTCTCGAGCTCGCACAAAGCTTCAACCTGACAAACTCGATTTTTAATGTGACCCTCAGCGATGCTGACGGATTGGTGGCGACGAGCGGCAACCAGACCCTCACTGCCTCGCACTCTTATGACGCAGCCGGCCTCATCGGCCTGAGGTTTAGCGCCGGCACCACGACACAATGGAACACTAGCAATTTCAGCTCCGTGCCGGAACCTTCGACCTGGACATTGCTCGCGCTCGGCCTGGGCGCTGGCGTTATTTTCCGTCGGCACCGGGCTCGCTCAGTGGATTCTTGTAGGATGCCTCGCGCATCGAGACGCCCGAGGTTTGGGAAGAAGGGGAAGGTCTCGCCCAGGGCATGCTGGCATGCCGGGAGCTGAGGCCCTCCAGCGGGGCGAGCCCCCTCCCCCCGCCATCGGATGATCAGCCGCCCCCGCTGGCTTCTGCACAAAAAAAAGCGCCGCCGGCGTGTGCCGGCGGCGCTTTTGGGTTGATTGCTTCTACTTTTTCTTGCCTTCGCCCGGACGGTAGTCGTCCTCGGCGAACTGGAACGCCTGGTCGAGCCCGACCATGTCCTCGCCGGGGCGGAGGGTGTCGAACGCCTCGGCTTCCTTGCGGAGGGCTTCCTCGCCGTAGTTGGCGGCCTTGATCGAGAGGCCGATCCGGCGCTCGGCTTTGTCCACCTTGATGACGCGCGCCTCGACCTCCTGGCCGACCTTGAGCACGTCCTTGACTTTCTCGACCCGGTCTTCGCTGATCTGCGAGATATGGACGAGCCCGTCAATGTCGTCTTGGAGCTGGACGAAGGCGCCGAAGTTCGTGAGCTTGGTGACCGTCCCCTTGACGAGATCCCCGATGCGGAACCGGGTATCAATTTCCTTCCAAGGATCGGTATCGAGCTGCTTCGTGCCGAGGCTGATCCTCTGGTTGGCCTTGTCGATATCGATGACGACCGCCTCGAGCTCGTCGCCCTTCTTGAGCATTTCGCTCGGGTGGTTGATCTTGCGCGTCCAGGAAAGGTCGGAGACGTGAATCATGCCGTCGATGCCCTCCTCGAGCTCGACGAATGCCCCGTAGGCGGTCATGTTGCGGACCTTGCCCTTGACCTGCTTGCCGATCATGTAGCGGAGCTCGATCTCATCCCATGGGTTCGGCTCGAGCTGGCGGACTCCGAGCGAGATCTTCTGCTCGTCCTTGTTGACCCCAAGAACGATCGCCTCGACGAGCTGCCCCATCGTGAGGACGTCGGAAGGCCGGGCGATGCGCTTCGTCCAGGAGAGCTCGGAGACGTGGATGAGGCCCTCGACGCCTTCCTCGATCTGCACAAACGCGCCGTATGGCATGAGGTTGGTGATCTTGCCGGAAACCTTTTGGCCGACCGGGAAGCGCTCTTCGATCCGGTCCCATGGGTTTGCCTGCATCTGCTTGAGGCCGAGGGAAACACGCTCCTTTTCCTTGTTGATATCCAGCACCTGAACTTCAAGAAGCTGGCCGACCTTGAGAAGCTCTCCCGGATGGTTGAGCCGCGCCCACGACATGTCGGTGACATGCAGGAGGCCGTCGATGCCGTCGAGGTCCACAAACGCGCCGAAATCGGTGATGTTTTTGACCGTGCCGTTGATCTTGTCGCCGATGCTGACGCCCGATAGGAACGCCTGGCGCTTCTCCGAGCGCTCCTGCTCGATGATCTCCCGGCGGCTCAGGACAACATTCTTCCTGTCCTCGTTGATTTTGACGATTTTGAAGTCGTAGATATTTCCGACGAACTGCTGGAGATCCTTCGGCGGGATGATGTCAATCTGTGAGGCGGGCAAAAACGCCTCGACTCCGACGTTGACGATGAGGCCGCCCTTGACGACCGAGCGGACTTTCCCCTTGATCAGGCCGTCGCCCTTGAAGACGCCGACGATTTTTTCCCAATTCTGGCGCTGGGCCGCCTTTTCTTTCGAGAGGACAACCATGCCCTCATCGTTCTCGAGCCGCTCCAGGAGGACTTCGATCTCGTCGCCGATCTCGACCTCGTCCGGGTCTTCGAATTCGGAGGCGGGGATGACTCCCTCGCTCTTGTATCCGATGTCCACGAGAAATTCCCGGTTTCTGATCTCAAGGATGTGTCCCTTGACGATACTTCCTTCACGATAATTTTTGATCGAGCTGGCGATCAAATCTTGCAATGCATGCATAATGTTGATGGTTGAGTGTTTCGCCACCTCCCAATAAAAATCAGGGGGCTGCAACCATTCGTGGCGCTGGCGGGTCGGTCAGCATAGTTCCAGCGGCCGCAAGAGCAAATCTTTTTTGGGATTATTTCCGCGTGCCTGGTGCATGACGGGAAAGTTACCACCATGGGCTGAAAGGTAGGGGCTGACCTCCTGCGGCGGGCCGGGGACGTCCCGCCCTACCTAGGTAACTTTCGCGTCATGCACCCTCCGCGCCTTCCCCTGGGCCTCAAGAATTTGTTTGCCTTGGCGCTTTGCCTGGGCATGGCGGCGGCCGTTCTTGAGACGATACCCTGACAAGATGGGCGCAACCTTTTCCCGATCTGATCCCATCGCATCCGGTTCTTGTGGCTTCTTCATGCCGCAACGCTGCCGGATGTCCGGCCGGGGCATCTGCGAAGAGAAAACCATTATAAGTTGCTTATTTTCAGCACATCGGGCCGAGGATCAGCTTGCATTGGCGAGCCAGCCCAACACGAGCTGGGTTCCCAGACCCGGACTTTTCTCAGGATCGGTTCCCTCGGCATTCAGCGGGGCCTTTCCCGGCCACGTTCTCACGAGCTCCCGCTGCTCGTCGGCCTCCGGCGAGACGATGCCGGCTTGGGAGCTATAGGGTGTTCACCCTATGGTGTGCCGGTGCGCCCATGCCCTACCCTGGTGACACTGAGATGAAACCCTCAAATGCTGTTCGCCACCACCAATGCTGGGCTCCTCTGCTCCTGCCCAGGTTTGAATTCAGCGCCACACGGGATCGATTCGCGCTCCCGCTGGCCGTGGTAAGATTTATCGTTTGAAACCCGCACCCCGCATTCTGACCATGCCTCCCGTTACGCTTGCACGCCTGCTGCCGGGCATCGTGCTGGTCGCGCTTCTTCCGGCGTGCCAGGTGCTGGGGACAAGAGAGGCGAGGGAGGCCGGTCGCACGACGGCCGGTTTGGAGCAAGCCAACCAATCGTGGCAAGTCCTGCAGCGGGAAAAATCCGGCTCCCTGCCCGCACAAAGAGCTCTGCGGAGGTATGACCGCGCGGTGGTCGCAGTGGTGAAGTCGCTCCGCTCAAAAGAAGGAACATCCGCATGGGGGAAGCCGATTCTGTTGGACGGGGCGCGGCCATGGCAGGTGACCTTCGATCATCCTGAACAAAACGACTCCGCACGGACGTTGGCCCTCTCGGACTTCGCGTATTGCCGACTTGCCGCCGATGTCAGATTGCATGGGTTCGCCCGGGTGGTCGGGCATGGCGGACTTGGCGTTCCGGTGGTGCTGGGACAGGAGGACTCCCATCGCGTGACTCGGCCGTTTCATCCTCCGCATGGGGAATTCCTCCCAGCGACTGCAGTGCTGGAATTTCCAGCGGCCATTCCCGGGCATCCCGTCGAGGCCAGGCTGCGCTTCTACAACCCGCTGGCGGTATCGGACCTGCCGGTGGGGAAACATCCCCAGCACCTGGCAGAGAATCTCACCGCTGCGCTGGAATCCACTTTGTCAGGCGCATCCCCCGACAAAGTCCGGGCTGACGACGCGACTCCCCCGGCGTCAGGCGAAGAGGCGTCCGTGTTGTATTTTCTCAACCGCTATGACAAGACCAAGGTGCCTGTGGTTTTCGTGTATGGAATGCTCTCGAAACCGGGCGCTTGGAAAAACTCGGTCAACGAGCTGTTCGCCGACCCGGGCCTCCGCCATCGCTACCAGCCGGTGATTTTTGTTTACCCACCCAAGCTGTCGATTCCAGCATCGGCCGCTATCCTCCGGGCGGAACTCAGGCGCTCCCGCGACACGCTTGATCCCCGCCATCAGGATGCCGGGTTTGGCCGCATGGTGTTGGTGGGGCACAGCATGGGGGGATTGCTGGCGCGCATGCAGGTCATCGATTCCGGGACGGATTTCTGGTCCTCCTTTTTTACGGTCTCTCCGAAAAGACTTGCAGGCCAGATCGATGCCAGGACGCAACGCATGATGCGAGAGGCCCTGTTTTTTCAACGCGAGCACGCTGTGAAGCAAGTGGTGTTTATCAGCACGCCCCACCGGGGCAGCGTCCTCGCCGATAGTGGCATTTTACGGGCAGCCATGCGCTTGGTCCTCTTCCTGCCGGAGACCGCCCGCCATCTCATGCAAGCGCTGGTGGAGGTGCCCCCTGCTTACATCCAACCGACGTTGCTCCCCTTTCATGACTTTGGCATGGGGGGGACGGAAAACCTTTCCACCAGGCACCCGTTCTTCAATGCTCTGGCCCGACACCCCGTGGGCGTCCCATTTCATTCCATCATCGCCACCCGTCGCGCTACGGATTTCCGCCATGGCAGCGACGGCATCGTGCCCTACTGGAGCGCGCATCTGAGCGGGGACGTCTCGGAAACGATCGTTCCCTACCCACACGCATGCCTGGAGCGGCCGGCAACGGTGCAGGCGATCATGAAGGTCTTGAAAGAGGCAAAATAACCGGCCCCTCACCACTTTTTCCAGTGATTCCTCCCGGAGGCTGCAGAGGATAAAGAAGTCAATATGCCAGTTTGCGGCGACCGCCGCAAAGTCAAGGAGCCTTCTCTTCAGCATTCGCAATTCGGAGAATGGCCTTGGCGATATCCTCAGGAGAGAGCACAAAATCCACAAAGCCGCTGGCAATTGCGCTTTCTGGCATGTCAGGCCGCTTGGCAGTGTCGAGCCGCTGGGCGATCGTGATCCCTCCGACTTCTTTAATCCCGCGAAGCGCGGCCGCACCATCGCCATCATAGCCGGAGACGATCACGGCGATCAGCTTCCCTCGCCAGTGCTTTGTTAGCGAGCGCAAGAAGACAGTGATGACGTCGGGCCATCCTCGAGGTTTCGAGATCGGCTCCAGGCGAAAGTCCCCATTCAGCACATGCAGGTCACGCTGTTCGGGGATGATGAAGATGCGGTTGGGCTGAATGCGCAAGTGATCTGTAATCAGCTCAACAGGCATGGATGTGAATCGGGGAAGAATTTCGTGAAGTTGCGTTGCGACCGTCCTCACATGGTTGACGATGACGATAGCGGCCCCCATGTCGGCCGGCAGGTTTCGCAGCAGCCTGATATAAGCGTCAAGGCCGCCGGCCGAACCACCCACGCACACGATGGGAAAGTCATTGCTGAAAGGAATAGATACCGTTTGATCCAACTCAGCTATCTGTTCGGCTAAATGAGATGTCATCGGCTAGGTTTCTGGGCGCATCGGGCAGGCGCAGGTGATCGATTGACAATAAGGCTTTCTTCCGAATCAGTCGCGCCGCTCATCCTGTAACGCCCATGGATTGTGAGGATAACATCCAATGATCCAATACGTGGCAGGTCATCAGCTGATCCTCGGCCTGATACCAGTGAGCTTTTTCTCGTCCCTCCGGGCGTCCTTCATTTTCCCAGATCAGATTCGCGCAAGCGGAAATGTCTTCCATTGATGGGATGATAGGACTCATCCGTGCAAGCTAACCATGGGGAGAATGGTTTCAATGGGGTATTTACCTACCAGCCATCTAGAACGCAAACGAATCACTCGCAGCCAGCCACAGCGGCCATTGCTCCTGTCGGAGACCGCCACCTCCTTGACCATGCTGATACCTGGACGGCAGCTCCTGACCAGCCACAAACAGACCGAACGGCAGGTGGCGGAAACAGGTTGACTTTTGCAGGAGGTGAGTCGGGTTACACCCCATACCACATGTGCTGGGCAGCATGTCATCTTTCTCCAGATGAAAAACCGCACACTCAAACCAATACTCTTCTCCAGGCAACTAAAGATTTCTGCGCTGGCGATAATCTGCCTTGGGGGCATTCCGATCATTGCGCATGCCCATGACACGACCAATCACAACGATAATCATGATGCCGGAATCCTGGGATTTTACCCGTTGCGGGTTGTGTCCGGAATTCTTGTGAATCTGGGAGATAACCTCGCCGGCCACGGACGACGAGCGGTCGCACAGAATCCCTCGTATCAGAATCCGCAAAACGATAACCGGTATTCCGAGGAGGAAAGCCCTCGCCGCAATTCCATGGAAACCTCGGTGCAAATGGCGCTGGCAAGAGGCGGTTATTACACTGGTCCGATTGACGGATGCATTGGCCCGATGTCCAGACGCGCCATCTCGAACTACCAGGCGGATCGCGGGTTTCGTGTCACCGGCAGCCCAGACAGAGCCCTGCTCATCTCACTTGGATTGCAATGATCATGCCTCTCCTCCGCCAGTCGGGTTACACCCCATAGCGCCTTTTAAAATCAGCAAATACTGTGCGTGCTATGAAAAAACTAATCCGCAATTCCATTGGAGCCCTCCTGGTGACAGGAACGCTCCTCACCGCAACCACCGTCGTGGGCCAGAATACCGTGGTCACGACCACTCCCATCACATCCATGGGAACGATCAGTGAGTTCAGCCCGAACGCCATCGTGATCAAAACCGAGAACGGCACAGTGCCCGTGAGCTACAGCTACAGCAAGACAACGACCTACGTCGATGAAGCCGGAAACCCGGTTTCGGTCACGATAATGAAGTCGGGGCTTCCTGTCACCGTGTATTACACGAAATCCGCGGACGGGTATGCGGCTTCAAAAGTCATCGTAAGAAAAGCGGTGGTCGTGCCCGGCGGCGTGGTGGAAGAGAAAAAGACCACGACAACTACGACCGAAACGAAATAACAAGAGGTTCAGTCCATGAAACATATCACCATCTGCTTTGTTGCCCTCACAGGGGCGATTCTCGTCTCCAGTTGCGTCAATGTGCATCCGCAAAGGAACCAGATCCCGCATGTGACCAGCACAACGACGGAAGAAACCACGGTAAGACACCGCCCGAGTTCCACCACGGTGGAAACACAGAATGTCAGAGTTTATTAGACCTGACATCACCGGATCAAACAAGCGACCTGATAAAAATCAGGTCGCTTTCTTTTGTGGAATCGTCAATACAAACCCCTCTTAACTTAGCGCCATTCACGTCGAGTCGCACAAAAAAAGCCGGCTTTTACAAGCCGGCTTTTCAGGTTGAATGGTTGTGTTCCCTCAGTTTTTAGAACGCGATCCGAAGGCCGGTGCGCACCAGGGCTCCACCTTTTGGCTCGACGCTCGAATAGACGTAGCGTCCGTCCGTAAAGATCCCGATGTTGGGGGTGAAGCGGTATTCGAGGCCAGCCCCGACATGCCCCTCGCCGTGGCCTTTGAGGTTGTTAGCGTAAGTCGTTCCGCCGCCGACCATCACGTAAGGCGCGAGGTTCAACGAGCAGATCGGGTATGATTCATCATAAAGTGATTGTCGCTGCGCTATGCGCCCCATCCGGCACCTGGGGGAGTCCTCGCCAAATCAGGCTGAAAAATGCATCGGGAAAGTTGTCACCGGCATTTCACAGCCCGGTTGGCGAGGAGAGTGTGGTGGTGAGCGCTAAGGATCGAGTTGTTAATTCTGCGGCTTTTGAGTATTCCCCGCTTTTTCGGCCATCCCCTTCATCATCTGGCACTGCGACATGGATTCCTTGCCTCCCAGCTTGTGCTGCATCATCTTTTCATGCATCTTCTCCATACTGGCGATCATGGTTGTCCGCTGCTCGACCATTTTGGTGACGACTGCGGCGAGCAAGTCCAGCTTTTTATCTTCAGGCGCACCATTCATCTTCGAGACCTGCGCAGTCAAAGCGCTGTCTTGCGCCTTCATATCTGCCATCATCTTCAGTTTCTGAGCCTTCATTTTCTGGCAACATTGGGCCATTTTGCCATACGTCATCTTCCCATCGGCAGGCTCGGCAGAGCGTGCTTGGACTGGAAACCATACCAGCAAGGCGACTGCGAGACTGGATGCGATGACGAACTTCGTGTGGATTTGTGTTTTCATGTTCTGTAGCTTTCTTTATACTTTGTTAATTGATATCTGGCCTCAGGTTGAGACCAGTGCCGATTCTTGATTGGCTGAGACGATCACGCTATGGGGCGAACACCTACCAAGGCTTCCTCAAACTGCGGACCCGCAACTCGCTGTGGCTGTGCCAACTATGTAGCACCAACTGAAAAGAGATTCATTCTCCTCGGGTGCATGCCAGGCAAGACCCTGCTCGAATCAGCGCGCCGCTACCGCATGATTCGGAATGCGGCGGAGTTTGGCCTTTCCACAACTCAGCATGGATTCGATGCCTCAAAGATCATCGGCCGCAAACGCCGGTTGATCGCCGAGTTTTCGAATTTCCGCGCCGGCAACTCCAGGGCGGACGCTTCGATCTTCTGAGCGGAACAGCCGATTTCGCCAGCCCTCACTCCCATGTGGAAAGTGAAGTGCATGCTGAGAAAGACAAAAACGGTTGCGCAGAAGTATTTCGTTGGCAGCTGAAGAGGAGGCACCCGGCACCATTCGTGTGAGTTAGAGATTTCTGGGCCTCCAGGCGACAGGTAGGGAAAGACCCCATTGATACAGGTTCTGCGTGCGGATAGGTTGAGTAAACATGAATACAATACTACTAATCTTTGTGCTTCTCCTTTTGTTCGGTGGTGGCGGCTTTTACCTGGGTGGTCCTGCAATCGGCGGTGGAGGACTTGGACTGATTCTGCTGGTATGTCTTGTCATATTTGCTGCGGGCGGTTTCCGCGCGAGAAGCTAACCAGATAACGTTTTTCGCCGTCGGTCTGACAGTCAGATCCGATGCGACAACAGTTTTGCTGTCACGGTGGCGGCAAATCAAAACGAAAATCTAAAACTATGAATAAACTAAGAATTACGGGCGACTGGAACATCATCAAAGACAAACTCAAGCAACATCCTCATCTCGGTCCACACTGAAGACTCAGCAGAAATCGCCCGAGCCAAAGACATCTTCACCAAATCCGGAGCACAGAGCATCTGCACCACGGGCGAGGCCTCCACGCCCGAGGAGTGCAAGGCCAGCGAGCGCCACTCCCATACTGTCGCGGCAACCTCCCCTGGTAACCTTACCGGGTCCTTGTCGCACTAACCACAACGGCGTTGCAACCGCGGCGAGGTGGTTGCACGCGCTTTATCCATCAAACTATGATTGCACTGATTATGCCTCCCCTACTTGCCGCCGCAGGTTACTCCATTTTGTATCTTTTTTTAGGAGCTGGGTTTGGTGGAGCCATTCTCATCTTCATCGTTGCAGAAATGTTCGGGAAATGAGGGCTTGCTATCCTGCTTTTTGAGCAAAACTGCCAAGAGCCTGCCGAGAAAGAAGATAAGATCTTACGAGATGTGACAATGGATATGAAAGTAAAAGCGTTCTGTTTGATGATGTTGGTCGCCTGCAACTGGGCCTGCGCACAGACCACTGCAATGCTTCCGAATAAGACAGCGCATCTTAGCCGTAAGATGATTGTGCAATCCAGTTCCGCGCAGGTTTCGCTTGGCAAGGTCGATTTGGTTGTCACTCCACTGACTCACAAGGGAAACCTTTACCATGGCACATATCAGATCAAGGTATTTTTGTATGATTATAAAAATGAGAAGGGCACGTTAAAGATGGAGGCCCCAAAGGATTCTGTTTTTAATCTTTCAAAAGGCATTCCAATGAGATTTACAGGCAAGGCCACAAATATAAAAACCGGCGAAGTCAAGGTTGTCACAGGTAAAGCGACACCATCAACGATCGATCGAGGGACAGTCATGGTTTCAATTGCAACCGACAACGGATTAATGGTTTTCAACACATCCTATCGCTTTGTCAAGTAGCGGTGCCATTTCTTGCCACACGGCCGGGAAAGAAACTCTTTCGTTTTTGTAATATCCCCGTAAAGAACCCCGGGGCAAGCCTCGAGGCATTTGGACGGACAGGATCTGTCCGGTCCGTTGCTATCCACGGACGACACGGAGGTCGTCCCTCCAGCACCAAAGCCGAAGCAAGCTTCGGGGTATCAGACCCAAAGGGAATGAATAGGTGAACATCTAAAATCGGGTTTTTTAGATTTAAGATTTGACCGGCTTGCATGCCTGATCGGACTGCCTTTATAGGCTCCTGGGGACAGCCCATGAAATCGGGTGTATCGTCACCAGTCGAGCCGATCATCTTTTAACGACCATACATTGGGTGGAAGGAAGCTCGATGAGTTCTTCTATCTTGTCCTCAAAGAACTCTTCAAACGCTTTTCGCACGCCGTGAAGAATTGAGTAATCATGTGAAAGCATGACGCCGCCGGGATTCATGCGTGGATAGAAAAAGTTCAAACAGCCGAGGGTGCTTTCGTACAGATCAACGTCAAAGTGGGCAAACGAGAACATTTCGTTCTCGGGAACTTTTTTCACAGAGTGCGGAAAAATGCCTTTGTGGTAGAAGACGTTGGGGAATGCTTGCAAGTACGACTGGACTGATTCAAGGCTGCATGCGTAAAGGTTCGACTTGTAGCGATGGAAGACATATCCTGCACTATGGGGTGAAACCCTACCATGGATCCTCGGGGCAGAAGTTCCTTCCTGCTAACGACTGGCGCACCATAAGTCCCTGATTGACAGGGCTGTCGATGCTGTGTTTCAGGTGTGCTCAAATACAGGCAGACCAGCCCCATCACTAAGCATCCAGGGTTTCCCTGATTTTTGCGGAAAGGTCGCCCATGGAGAATGGTTTTTGAATAAAGCGCATCCCGGGGTCCATGATTCCGTGAGGAGTGATGACGTTCGACGTGTAGCCGGACATGAACAGGCACTTGAGGTGCGGATAGCTGGCGAGGAGGGTTTTGGCGAGCTCCCGGCCGTTCATCTCCGGCATGATCACGTCCGTCATGAGCAGGCAGATCCTCTCTGTGTGCGACGCAGCTGCGCGGATGGCACCGCCCGGTGAACCTGCCGCCAGCACGGTGTATCCCAGCCGTTCCAGGATCACTTTGGTCATTTGCATGATCGCAGGTTCATCCTCGACGAGCAGGATGGTTTCATGGCCGCGCAGGGGGGGCTCTGCAGGCGGTTGCGGTTCAACTACCTTGCCGATGTGGCGAGGCAGATAGATCGTGAAAGTCGCGCCATGCCCAGGCTCGCTATAAACATAGATGAACCCGTGATTCTGTTTTGCGATGCCGTACACGGTCGCTAATCCGAGGCCTGTGCCCTTGCCGACGTCCTTGGTGGTGTAAAACGGTTCAAAGATATGGGCCTGGGCGGTCTGGTCCATTCCGCAGCCGGTATCGCTCACGGCCAGGCGCACATAGTCTCCAGGGACAGCTTCAGCATGGCTTTCGCAAAAGCTTTGATCGATTGATCCGTTGCCTGTTTCGATGGTGATCGTTCCGACATCGGCGATTGCATCGCGGGCATTCACGCACAGGTTGACCATGATCTGATCGATCTGGGACGGGTCCATTTTGATCGCCCAGAGCTCCTTGTCCAGCAGGGTGTCGATACGGATGTCCTCGCCGATGAGGTGGCTGAGCATATTGAGCATGCCTTCGATGCGTCCGTTGAGGTTCATCACATTGGGAGAAATCGGCTGCTGGCGGGAAAATGCCAGGAGCTG
Organism: Verrucomicrobiia bacterium; assembly: GCA_037127695.1. GTDB lineage: Bacteria > Verrucomicrobiota > Verrucomicrobiia > Chthoniobacterales > Terrimicrobiaceae > QYQL01. The sequence continues at coordinate 20,946 of JBAXXX010000004.1, forward strand.
GCGGGTCAGATCTGCGGATCGCCTGGCGGAGCTCAGGATGGCCGTCAGATCGCCGAAGACTGGATTGGCGCCGTCGACCTCCGCCAAAGCCATCTCCGTATGGCCAAGGATCACGCAGAGCATATTATTGAAGTCGTGGGCGACACCACCGGCAAGCCGCCCCACCGACTCCATCTTATGGGCCTGGTTCAGCTGCGACTGCATGCTGAGCTCCTGGGTGATGTCCCGCTTGACGGCCACATAGTTGACGATCTTGTTAAGGGCATCATGGATTGGCGAGATCGTCGTCTCCTCGGTAAAGAGCGTGCCATCCTTTTTTTTATTGATGAGATTTCCATGCCAGATCCCACCGTTGGAAAGCGTTTCCCACATCGCGCTGTAGAATGCGGAATCTTGCTTTCCGGACTTGAGAATGCGAGGGTTCTGGCCGATCGCCTCCTCGCTGCTGTAGCCTGTCAAGGAGAGGAAGGCGGGGTTGACATACTGGATCTCGCCCTTCGCGCTCGTGATAAAAACGACTTCCGACGCCTGTCCGATCGCAATAGCCAACAGCTTGCGCTCGGCAAGCATCCGCTCGCCTTTCACCCGGCGGCTCAGAAGCACGCTGACCATAGCGGTGAGCGAGGAGGTGATCACCATGCCGCTCAGGACGGCTAGCCAATACTCGCGCAGCGGGTGGAAAGGAAGCGTCCCCGAGTAGGTGGCGAGGGCAAAGGTTTTTCCGAAGGCGAAGAAAGGGCGGACTACGGAGAGCCCGGCTCGCGGCGCAGCGTTCGCGGCCCATGAGGTGGCGAGTGACTCGGAGGTCCCGTCCTTACGCAAGAGCGATAGCTCCTGCTGCATCACGTTGTCCGACTCATCGCCTCGCAGCAAGCCCTCCAGGCGCACCACCCCCACAGCGAACCCGCGCACTCGCTCCCGCTCTCCGTTGCGAATGACGGGCCGGCAGACGAGCATGACCTTTTCGGCCCCAGGCCACAGGAAGGCGGGCTCGCTGGCGGTGGGCAAGCCGGTGCGAACCGCTTCTTCCAGCATCGCGCGGCCTCTCGGTTCCGAACCAAGGTCATAGCCCAGAGATTGCTCGTTGCCCTCCAAGGGGGCCACTTGATAAACAGGATAATATGCCTCTCTGCCGTTGGCGGGCACACGTTTCCCCTGGGCGTCCATCTGCCAGATTTCAAACCCGCTCCTGCCTGCTGCGCCGGCGTCCGCTTTGAAGCGGGACTTCCCGCTCGCCGGCACTGCCGGGACCCACTCCCAGGCTTGGACGTACGGGTTTTTCGTCAGATAGGCCGTAAAAAATTGAAACTCCTCAGCGGTGACATTTGCGCTGCTTTCGTAAAAGCGGGAAAGACCCGCCAGTTCGGAGTCTCGCAGGAACCGCAGCATTTCCACCACCGACTCGATTCGCTCAGAAGCCAATTGCTCGAAAGTTTGCCGGTGTTCATTCACCGCGTGTTCGCATGCGATAGAGGCAGCGTAGAGGGTTAGGAACAGCCCGACCATGAACGTCAGCGCCGCTTCGAGGCACCGCATCCCAGGTGGTGGCACGCCCACGATCCGCGCACGACGGGACAGCAGCGTCGAACCGACCCAAAGAATAAAAACCAGCGCCAGAGTGAGCGCTGAGGGAGGAAGGGCTGCACGGACCAATATCCCATTCCAGGTCCGGGCATCAATATCCATTCCCAGAACGCCGAGAAGCTCACGGGCGCCTCCCGAAGATGCGCGCAAGCCCGGCGGCGGGGCACGGATCGGAATCATAGCCGAGACCCGGCTGCCCCATCGGTCGGGAGTCGGCCCTTCGATTTCAGCTTTCTGGGTGGCGAAGACCCGCCTGCAGGCCTCCGAAGCCTCCTCATAAACCTGTCCGGGCGGCGAGCAGTCCTTCGATCCGGCCGGTTCGCTGTCCACGTAAAAGAAGATTGACCCGTCGGGCCTTCGCCCCATGAGATAGATGAATCGGCAGAGAGGATTGGCCAATCGGACAGCGGCAAGCTGGTCCTTGATCCTGAGGCAGGCAGGATTTTCCAGGTCGGCATCCGTGCCTGTGAGCTGTTGGACTCGCGCGATGTTCAGCCCCTGCGCCACCTTCTGCGTTTGGTTGCGCAGGTCGTCGCGCATGGTTCTGGCGGCCTGGACAACCGTCCACCAAGTGAGCAGCCCACCGGACAGCAGAATCGCGACTCCGCTCATCCATCGCGTTCGGCATTTTTTCTGGATCATAACTCACCCACTGCAAGCTCATTAAACCTATTGAACTCAAGTGCCAGGTTAGCCAACCGCACTTTGATGCCACGCAGATCCCCGGCACGGCCGGCACTTTCCATGGCGATTGCAACGGCTTGCATCGCTTCTGCGCCCACATTTGCCGTGGCACCATTGATGCTGTGAGCCTGCCTGGCTGAGGTTGCAATATTTCCAGCCGCAACCGCATTCCTCAATGTAGTGATTTGCTGAGGCATATATGCGAGGAAGCTTACCAACAGCATCTTTTCCAGATCGACATCGCCCGATATTCGTTCCAGCAGCATCGCACGGTCCCAGACCACCGCCTCCCTTGCGGAGGGGGTGCTTGTGGGTGTGTGGGAGCCGTTCCTGCTGCCTACCTGTTGGGCAGCAGCCGAGACGTCTGATTCAGTGCGGTGAGACGAAAATACGCGAGCCGCCTGCTCCACATGACGGGAACTGGGGGCAGACTCGCCTCCGCCAGCTCCAAGGGGCAACCATTTTTCCAGAATGTCCGCCAGATCCCGAATATCCACCGGTTTCCGCAGGTAGTCGTCCATGCCGGCCTGCAAGCATTCTTCTCGATCCCCCTGGACGGCATTCGCGGTCATGGCAATAATCGGGAGATGGGCAGCGGTTGAGCCACGACCTTCATGGTTCGTTCCATTTTCCGATCGCAATCCCTTCTTTTCTTTCTTGCGAATTTCCCTTGTCGCCGTGAGCCCATCCATCACCGGCATCCGCACATCCATGAGGACCAGATCGTATGTCGAATGGGCGAGCGCCTTGAGCACTTCGTCACCGCTGCCGACCGTGTCGGCACGCAGGCCCAGCTTTTCGAGCATGGCGGCCGCCACCTCCTGGTTGATGATGTTATCTTCGGCGAGGAGGAGGCGAACCGTGCCCTGCCATCTCTTCGGGGGCAATGGCAGCGGTGCGCGGGGATTATCGGCGGGCGCTCTCCCCAGCAGGCAGCGAAGGAGATCAGCCTTCCTCGTTGGCTTGGCCAGACAGGATGCACCTCCGAGGTCCGCCATCTCCTGGCTGCTGACAGCCCGGCCCAGAGATGTCAGCAAAACCAAACGGATCCCTTTCAGGGCGGCGTCCGCCTTGATCGTTAGAGACAAGGTTGCGCAGTCCATTCCGGGCATCTGGATATCCACGATGGCGGTGTGATACGGATCTCCGGCTAATCTGGCCCTCGCCAACATCTTCAGGGCGGCAGGGCCATCGGGAGCCTCTTCCACGCGCACTCCCCAGGCGACGAGCTGGCCCTTCAGCGCTGCGCGGAAGCTGTCATTGTCATCTGCGACGAGCAGGTGGATTCCATGCAGATCGTCCGAGTGGAGGCGGGCGGGCATCGGGCTATCGGGCCGCGAAAAGCCAGCTGTAAACCAGAACTCCGACCCCTGGCCGACGGTGCTCGTGACGCCGATTTCGCCGCCCATGAGCTGGGCGAGCTGTTTCGAGATGGTCAGGCCCAGGCCGGTGCCGCCGAACTGGCGGGTCACAGAAGAATCCAGCTGGATGAATTTCCGGAACAGCATCGCCTGCTTGTCCTGCGGGATGCCGGGCCCGGTATCCCGCACACCAAAGCGCACAACGACGGTGGAATCGGCAGCCGAGACCAGGCTGGCCATCACGGAGACTTCGCCCTGCTGAGTGAACTTAATGGCATTGCCTGCCAGGTTGATAAGGACTTGGCGGAGCCGGACGGGGTCGCCAAGGAGATGGGTTGGAACATCCGGGGCGACAGCGCAGATGAATTCGAGACCTTTATCGCTGGAGCGCAATGCCAGCACGTCGGCAAAGTCCTCCATCACGGAGCTGAGGTCGAACTCCAAGGTCTCCAGCTCGAGCTTGCCGGCTTCAATTTTGGAGAAGTCGAGGATGTTGTTGATAATGCTCAGGAGGGATTCGCCGCTGGCGCGCACGGTCTCCGCGAACCGCTGCTGCTGGGCGTTGAGCCCGGTCTCCAGAAGCAATCCGGTCATGCCGATGATTCCGTTCATCGGCGTGCGGATCTCGTGGCTCATGTCGGCTAGGAACTCGCTCTTGGCGATGCTGGCAATCTGCGTTTGGAGGGATATCTGGTTGGTGCGGGCAATGGTCTCCTCAAGCTCGATATTTGTTGCCTGGAGCTCAGCCGCGACCAGCTTGTGGCGTTGAAGCAGCTTCCACTCGCGGATGGCGACTTCGACCGTGCGGGGCAGCATGGCGAAAGCTTCCGGCGACTTGACGACATAATCGAGAGCCCCGGCCTTCATGACCTCGACCACAATTTTCTGGCTGCCTAAGGAGGTCATCACGATGACTGGAAACGGCGCGTCTTCCGGCGGATGGGTCAGGATCTCTACGGCCAGTCCGTCCGGCAGGTTCAGGTCCACCAGCGCAAGGTGCGGCAAATTCGTCGCCAAGTGCGCCCGGTATTCGCCCAGCGTGCGGACAATGCTGATATCAGCCTTTGCGCCAGTTCCGTCGAATGCGCGTCGGATGGCCATGGCGTGCTCAGCTTCATCTTCCAAGACCAGGAGGTGAAATCGCTCGGCGTTCATTTCCTTTGACGGCTTTTATGAGTCTGGAGTTGCCAAGCGCAGGGATCCCGTCTCGGCGTTGGCTTTTTTACCCTCGCTGCTTGGCTCAGGAGCAAAGAAGGCGAGGCCCGATCGCTGCGCCGCAGTCTGTATGGTTGCTAATCGTGAGGTGGCACTCATGGTTATGCGCTCACCCTCATCAATTCCGCGGTCACGCTCTGCGCGTTCCTCGGCGTCTTGTGGACGATCTCCTGGCAACTGCCCGCGGGATTGCTCGTCTATGCGACCGTCGGCACCGGGTTGTCGATCGTGATCGGGCGGCGGCTGGTGAAGATGCACTTCCTGCAATACCAAAAGGAAGCCGACTTCCGGTATTCCCTGATTCGCGTCCGCGACAACGCCGAGAGCATCGCCTTTTTCCGGGGGGAAAAAAGCGAGCACCGCGACCTGGTGGTCCGGTTCAGCCAGGTCGTGTCAAACACCCTGCGGATTATCGGATGGAACCGGACGCTCGGATTTTTCACAAACAGCTACAATTACGTCGCGCTCGTCCTGCCGACGCTCATCGTCGGGCCGATGTATATCCGTGGCCTGGTTGAGTTCGGCGTGGTGACGCAGGCGGAGAGCGCGTTCGCGCAGGTGCTCATGGCGCTGAGCGTCGTGATCCTGCAATTTGACAACCTCAGCGCGTTTGCGGCGGGCATCAAGCGCCTCGGAGATCTCTGGGACGAACTGGATGAATTCGATTCTGAGGACGCGCTGATCGAGACAGGCTCGCAAATCGCGCTCGACGAAAGTGCCCGCCGTCTGAAGATTTCCGATCTCACGGTGCAGATACCCGGCGGGGACAAGACCCTGACCCGCAAGCTGAGCTTCACCCTGCCGCCCGGCAAGAGCGTGCTCATCATGGGGGCGAGCGGCACGGGGAAAAGCTCGCTGCTGCGGACCATCGCTGGCCTGTGGCAGAGCGGGGAAGGCAGCATTGAGCGGCCAAAACTTAACAGTCTGATTTTCCTGTCGCAGCGGCCGTATATGGTCCAGGGCAGCCTGCGGGCGCAGCTGGTTTATCCTCAGAGCGAGGAAGGCGCGGACGACCAGGTGATCAAAGCCGCGCTCGAGCAAGTCAACTTCACCGAAGTGCTGGACCGCGTGGACGGGGATTTGAGCCGCACCGTGGATTGGACGAACATCCTCTCGCTTGGCGAACAGCAGCGGGTTTCGTTCGCGCGGATTTTCCTGCGGAAGCCGGTGCTGGCTTTTCTCGACGAGGCGACCAGCTCGCTGGACGAGGCGAACGAGCGCGAGCTCTACCTGGGACTGCGCGGGCTTGGCATCTCCTACGTCAGTGTCGGACACCGCAGCACACTCAAGGAATTCCACGACCATCTCATTGTCCTGAACAGGGATGGAACCGCTGAGATCTCCAACCTGACACATGACGGACAAACCGACATGCCACAGTAGGGTTGGCAGATCAGAATGACCGCAGACTTCCGTCGCCGCTCTCCGCGAACTCGAGGACCTCGTCGAGGGTCTCAAGGAACTCGTCCACCCGGATCGGCTTTGTGAGATAGCGGAAGAAGCCCGCCTCGAGCCCCTTCTCGATATCGCTGGGCATCGCATTGGCGCTCAGCGCGACAATGGGGATGTGGACGGTGAGCGGATCCATGCGCAGGATTTTCATCGTTTCGATGCCGCTGATGCCTGGCAGGTTAATATCCATCAGGATGACGTCCGGCAAATACCCTCGGGTCAGGGTCATGCCGTCCTTGCCATTCTGAGCGGTCAGGAGCCGCAGATCCTGGCGGCGGGCGATCAGCTGCTCGATGAGTTTCAGGTTCGCCGGGTTGTCCTCGATATAGAGCAGAAGGCGTGGCCGCTGGGCGTTCGGAACCTTCGCTTTGGCAGCGAGGCAGAGCGCCTTTGTGATCGTTTTGGGAGTGGGATCCGCAGCGGAAAGGACCTCAATCCAGAAGACGCTGCCCGTTCCAACCGTGCTTTCCGCGCCAATAGATCCCTGCATGAGCTCCACCAGCCGTTTACTGACGACGAGGCCGATGCCCGTGCCCTCCTCGCCTCCGATCTCCTGGCCGAGCCGGTTGAAGGGCTGGAACAGCTGGAGCAGCTTCTCGGGGGGCAGCCCCGCGCCGGTGTCCTTGACGCTGATGCGAATGCGATCGGGCGAGGTGAGATGGCATTCCACGACAACGCTCCCGCCTGCCTTGTTGTATTTGATGCCGTTGGAAAGCAGGTTGACGAGGATCTGCTTCAGCCGCGTGCGGTCGGCCCTGACATAGCAGGGGCTCTCGAAATGCGGGAACTCCATGCTGATCCCGCGCTTCCGCGCGAGGGGTTCGATCATGGCCTGGCACTCGATCATGACATCGGGAAGCAGGACGGGCTCCAACGAAAGCGAAAGGCGCCCCGACTCAACCACAGCGAGGTCCAGGATCTCGTTGATCAGCTCCAAAAGATACCATCCCGCGTGGAGGATTTGGTCGATGCTTGCCTTCTGCGTGGCCGAGGGCACCGGGGTGCTGGAATCCATGAGCTGGGCAAAGCCGAGGATCGCATTGAGCGGAGAGCGCAGCTCGTGGCTCATGCTGGAGAGGAAGTCAGATTTTGCCAGGTTGGCTTTTTCGGCGATGGCCTTGGCCTTTTCGAGCTCGGCCGTATTTTCCTGGAGTGCCAGATCCCAGCGTTTGCGTTCGGTCACATCGCGGGCGGCCGCGAAGACGCCTTGGAGGGCGCCTTCGCGATTATAAAAATTGGTGGCGTTGTAGGACACCACGGTCTCCCTGCCGTCCTTCGCCCGCGCGGTCAGCTCGTAGTTGGTGACCTTGCCTTCGCTGAGCACCCGCGTGATGCTCGCCGAGGCCCGCTCCGGATCGGTGAAGTAGTTTTTGCAGTGAGCTCCGATCAACTCGTCGCGAGTGCACCCGGTGAGCGCCTCCATCTGGTTGTTCACGTCGGTGATGATGCCGGAGGGATCGGTGGTCATAATCGCGTCGATGTTGGATTCGATCAGCGATCGCGTATAGAATTGCTGGTCGCGCAGGCGCTGGTCGAAGTTCTCCCTCTCCTCTTCGACCAGCTTGCGCGCGGTGTTGTCGGTGCCGATCAGCAGGTAGCCGATGATCCCGCCCTGCGCGTCGCGCAGCGCCGTGACCGACACCACCGCAGGGAAGCGGCTGCTGTCTTTGCGGATGTAAGTCAGCTCGTAGATATCTTCGATCCCTCGGGAGGCCTTGAAGACCAATGCCTCGAATCCGGGGGCAATCGTAGTTCCCAGCTCCAGGCTCAAAGCAGCGGCGCGCGCGATCACTTCCTGCGGGTCGGAGATTTCGGCCGGGGTGATCTTGTTGAGGACGTCCGCGGCCGCATAGCCCAGCATGCGTTCGGCCCCGACGTTGAAGAGCTGAATCACTCCCTTCTCATCGGTCGCGATGCTGGAGAAGTTGGCGCTGTTGAGGATGGCGTTTTGTAAAGCGCCTGTTTTCAGAAGCGCCTTGCTGCGATAGACTTCGGAAATGGCTCCCCGGTCCTCAGCCCCGCCCGCGTGTCTGGCGGAGGGTGCAGTGGAGGGCGGGGGGTCGATTGCTCGTTTGTTCTTCTTCGGGGACTGCTTCATGCGGGTCAATTTCTCATCATCCATGCGCCGGTCTTCTGAGCTCATTTCTGACACTACGATTTTTCGCCGGAAAAACACATGGGGTGTTCGCCCCATAGGAAAACCGCTTCACGCGACGGATATTCCTCTGCAACATGAACGAAACGCAGAGCTTGAGGATTGCCGGAAAGGTGACGTCGCCGGGCCTGGTCATCGGGCCTGCGTTTATTTATCATGATCACCCGGCCGCGCTCTCCCCTCCGCGCTCCATCAAGCGCCACCAGATCGAAGGGGAATTGAGCGACATCGAGCGCGCCGTGCGAATCGTGCGCGGGGACCTGAAGATTTCCGCCCGGCGCATCGAAGCCAAAACCGGCCCGAAGCTCGCCGCGATTTTCGATGCGCATGAAGAAATGCTGCAGGACGCGTCGCTGCGCCGGGAAATCCGCGATGAGGTGGAGGGGACGCTGATCGATGCTTCCCAGGCGCTCGCGCGGGTGTTCCTTCGCTGGCAAAAAAAGTTCCGGGCGACCGGCGAGGAGATGCTGAAGGATCGCGCGGATGACCTCGGGGACCTGCAAGGCCGGCTGCTGCGGGAGATCGCCGGAGTCAAAACGACCGCCCTGGAAAAAATGCCGGCCGGCCGCGTCCTGGTGGCGCGGCGGCTTTTTCCATCCGACACGGTGGCGCTTCCGCGACGCGGGGTGCTGGGAATTGTTCTGGAATTCGGCGGTCCGGGGTCGCATGCGGCGTTATTGGCGCGGGGTCTCGGCATCCCGACGGTTGCCCTGATTCCCGGTGCGACGGAGCGAATCGCGGATGACCAGGTGGTGGTTGTGGATGCTCTTGCCGGAGCGGTGATCCTGAGTCCGGACGCTGCCACGCGGGCGCACTACGAGGAAAGCATCGTCACGAGGCAGGAGGAGCTGCTCCGATCGAGAAGCCTGTCGCTGGAACCGGCCCAGACAACCGACAGCAAGAAGGTTGATGTGATGGCGAATGTGGGATGCGGAGAGGACGTCGCCGTTGCCGCGGAAAATGGCGCCGATGGCGTCGGGCTGTATCGGCTCGAGCAATTCTATCTCTCCCGGAAGACTCCGCCATCCGTTTCGGAATTGCTGACGGAGCTGAGGGCGGCCATCGCCCCGCTGCACGGAAAAACCATCACCGTTCGCCTCCTGGATTTGGGTGCGGACAAGCCCGTGCCATTCGTCCAGTTTCCGAGCGAGGACGATCCCTTTCTCGGCCGGCGTGGAGTGCGGCTGCTGCTCAAGTATCCCGACCTTCTGGACACCCAGCTCAAAGCCCTTTTGGAAATGGCGCGCGAGCAGGATGTTCATATCCTCGTGCCCATGGTCACGCTGGCCGAGGACATGGCGCGGGTCCGCCGGAGGTTGCGCGAAATTGCCGACGCGGCCGGGATTGGCACGCTTCCCCCGCTTGGAGCGATGATCGAGACGCCGGCGGCGGCGCTCTGCGTTGGCGAGATCCTCGAACACTCGGATTTTCTGAGCATCGGAACGAACGATCTCACCCAGTTCACGATGGCAGCGGGCCGGGAAAACCCGCTCGTGAATGACTATTTCCTGGAGAACCATCCGGCCGTCCTGCGGCTCGTGCGCATTGTCCTCGAAGAAGCGGGGCAAACCCGCGTCTCCGTGTGCGGCGAACTCGCGGCGAACCCGGACAGCATTCCCATTCTCCTCAAGCTCGGACTGCGCAGCCTGAGCGTGGCTCCGCCGCTTGTTCCCGCCGTGAAACAGGCGATCCGCCAGGCCTCTTCGGTGTGAGGAATGTTGGCTGGGGCGTTCACCCCATAGCAATGCGTCCTGAGCAGGTTAGGTTGAATGCCATGAACAACTCTCTTGCATCGTGCAGACATTCGCCGCTTCGCCTGCAGCTTGGCGTGATGGGCGCTTCCCTGCTCGCGCTCGCTCCCTCGCTCTTCTCGCTGGAGGTGCCTGCCGGCACCGTGCAAAATGATCCGCAAAACCAGCAGCAGAACGCAACCCAGACTCTTTCGGCGGAGAGCCTGAATCAACTGCTCGCCCCGATCGCCCTTTATCCGGATGCTCTCATTGCCCTGATTTTGCCGGCTTCGACGGTGCCGTCAGATGTCGTGTTGGCGTCGCGGTATGTCGCCGGAAATGGCGATCCGAAACAAATCCCCAACCAAGGGTGGGATAACAGCGTGCAATCCCTGGCAAGCTATCCGGATGTCGTCACCTGGATGGGCAAAAACCTCGAGTGGACAACCGCTCTGGGGCAGGCATTTCTCGTCCAGCCGGCCGACGTGATGAACGCCATTCAACAACTTCGCACCCAGGCGCAAGCCGCCGGCAACCTTGTGGACACCCCCCAACAGGTGATCGTCAAGGAAAAGACCTTTATCCGCATTGTTCCGGCCGAGCCCGAATACCTTTACGTTCCACAATACGACCCGGAAATTATTTATGTGCAGCCCTACTCGCAAGGCTATGGTCCGCTGATCACGTTTGGAGTTGGTTTCGCCGTGGGCGCATGGCTGAACTACGACTTCGACTGGAATCGCCACGAGATTTACCGCGGCGACTGGCAGCCGGGCTGGGACTATGGCCGCAACGGAAACGGAGGCAACAACATCGTGAATGTGGTGAACATCAATCAGAATACGGCCCAGCCCTGGCAGGCAAGCTCCCGCAGCCGCCAGCAACTGACGCGCCAGCAACAAATCTTCCAGGCCGACTCCAACACTTTGGGTGCGGCTCGGACGGCATCCAGAGCCACGGCTGCGGACGCGAATATTGCCGGCCAGCAGAACCGTCTGGTTCCACGCCCCTCGCGCACCAACTTCGGCAACCGGAGCGCGGGCAATCGCAATTCTGCGACATCAAACCGGCAGCCAGCAGCCACCGCGACTCAACCAGCGGCTCAACCGGCGGCAGGAACCAGCACGGTGAGGCAAACGACCACGCCCCCCAATGTCGCCGGCCAACAAGGGAAGCCGCTTCGCAATCGCAACACTGCCAATGCCAACCTAAACGCTAACAAGCGCGGCGGGCAACCCGGAAATACCGGCACTCAACCTTTGCCATCAACCATCCAGGTTCCGCAGACTCCTCGCTCAGAAAAGAACTCAGGGAACAAAAACAACAATGTGAACCGCGCCACCTACCCGCCGAATCAAACACAAAGGCCTCAAGCCATGACGGCTCCCCATCGCCAGCTGCAAAAGGCCCATGCGCCGCCTCAACAGCCCACCCAAGCACCGAATAAGCACAGCTCGGAGAGCATGGCGAAGAAACCAGCTTCCCAGCCGCAGCCCCGGCAGCAGCCGAGACAACAGCCTCAGCAGCAGCAGCAACCGAGACAACAGCAGCAGGCTCAGCAACCGAGACAGCAGCAACAGGCTCAGCAGCCGAGACAGCAGCAGCAGCCATCCTCCGGAGGAAAGCGCCAGGAGAAAAAAGCTGCTCCTCCAGCCACGAAACAGAATCCAGCGCCAGCAGCCCAGCCCGAGGGCCAGCAACCAGACAAAGAATCTGACAAGAAGAAAAAGTGAGAACAAGCACCCATGCGATGCTGAATGGATTCCCAACGCAGTTAAGAACCTCGGGGCAAGCCCCGGGCATTTGGAGGGACCGGCTCTGTCCGGTCCGTTGCTAGCCACGGACGACACGGAGGTCGTCCCTCCAGCAGCAAAGCCGAAGCAAGCTTCGGAGTATCAGACCCAAAGAAAATCAACCCATATGTCAGTCATCTTATGAAAACCTTTAAACCCTACTATTGTTTGCCAGTTCTTGGCGCCTTGGCGATGAGCTCATGCATCCTGCCTGAGATCCCCTTTCCTCCACCGCTTCCGTTTGTCAACGTCGGCAACAGCAACCCCTATCCCAACAACAATGGGGGATATTACTACCTCCACCAAGGGCGCTACTACAATGGCGGGCGCTATGAAAACGGGAACTATTACTATCGCGGGCAGAATTACAACGGGCGCTACTACAACAACGGACGGTATTACTACGGCGGGAGCCATGAATACCACGATGGATCCTGGCAGCGGCCGAACAGGGTCTATTCCTACTGATCCGAACGGCGCGATACTTCCCTGCGTAAAGAACCTCGGGGCAAGCCCCGAGGCATTTGGAGGGACCGGACCGGCCATGTCCGGTCCGTTGCCGTCTCGGCAGGCTCAAGGCCCTGAGCCTGTCGAAGGGCTATCCCCCGGACGACACGGAGGTCGTCCCTCCAGGAGCAAAAGCCGAAGCAGGCTTCGGGATGTAGAAGCGGCATCTTGCCGCTTGAATTGCTGTGATGGGGAAAGCGGCAAGATGCCGCTTCTACGCTGGCTTAACCACGTGCCATTCGAGCCTATTCCTACCGGTCAGAATGCCGCTCCCGCCATTCCCTGCGGATCATCGGTGGGCGCGCGCGTCTGTGGAGCGGTGAAGCCGGACCTGTTTTTCGCGCGCCGTTTCCTTCCTTGTGACCGCGGGCGGTTTCTTGTCCTCCGCGAGGGGCTTGCTCGGCCAAAGAATCCGCCACGGCTCCCGTTTGAGCGTGTCGGTGAGCTCCTCGGTGTTGCTGATGACTTTTTGTATTTTGGAATTGTTCAGCGTCTCGATGAAGGTCTTCGCGTTTTTTATGGTGAGGGCCAAATCGGAGTCCGGTCCGGTGAGGCGGTTGAGATGGTCGTTCATGGCTTCGGGAACGTCCGGGATCCGCTCCCCGACGAACTCGCCATGATTATCAGCCAGGCCCCTGTCGGCGTCGCCGTGGAGAAAGTCGATCACCTGCTGCCCCATGAGGCCCTGCTGGGCAAGATGGACGGTGACATTGCGGTAAATCGCCGCATCTCTCGACACCTGGACATCAATGGAGACTTCGTAATCCGCATGCCCGGCCGGACGCTTTTCCAGCGCGACCGGCGAAGCGAGCGCCGTGACTTTACCGATCTCACGGCCCGCCAGGAGGACCGGTGCGCCAGGGCGGATCCCGTTCGCATTGTCGAAGTAGATTCGGTAGGTGTTGACTGGGCGGATGAGGCCCGGCATTCCGACAACAACCAGCACGGCGAGCAGGAGCGCGGATGTTGCCAGAACCAGAATGCCGGTGGTGATTTCATTTTTGTGGATTTGCATGGCTTACTCCTTGGTTGGTAAATGGGCGGAATAGGATGAGAGAAACGCGCTGACATCCGGATTCGTCGAGTTCTTGAACTCATCCGGCGTCCCCTCGAGAATCATTTTCCCCTCGTGGAGAAACGCCATGCGTGTCGCCACGGCAAACGCGCTTTCCATTTCGTGGGTGACGACGATCGACGTGACCTTGTGCTCGTCCCGCAGCTGGATAATGAGCTCGTCGATGATTTTGCTGTTGACCGGATCCAGGCCGGCGGAAGGCTCGTCGAAAAGCACCAGCTCCGGGTCCAGCGACAGCGCGCGGGCCAGCCCGACACGCTTCTGCATTCCGCCGCTCAGCTCGGACGGGAGCTTCCCTCTGGCATCTTGAAGCCCGACCAGCTCGAGCTTTTGATCGACAATCGCCCGGATCTCGTCGCGGCTTTTGCCGGAGAGCTCGGTGAGCGGCAGCGCGACATTTCCGCCGACGTCCATCGAGCTGATCAGGGCCGAGTTTTGAAAGACCATGCCGAGGCGCTTGCGGACCGCATTCAGTTTGGGGCGTGAAAGCCCGGTCAGCTCCTCGCCGCCGAACAGGATGGAGCCGGCATCCGGTTTCAGCAGCCCCAGCAACAGGTCCAGCAACGTGCTCTTGCCGCTGCCGCTGAGCCCCATGATGACCAGAACCTCCCGCGCCGGGAGGGAAAAATCCACGGATTCCAGAATGGCTTTCTCTGCGAAGCTCAACCTCACGCCCCGCATCTCGACCAGGCTGTTTGCTTTTCCGCTCATGGAAACAGGACGACCATCACAATGTTGCAGAGCGAGTCGCAGGCGATGACCGTGCTGATTGCGATGACGACGCTGGATGTTGTCGCGATGCCCACGCCGACGGCGCCGCCGCGCACTGCGAGCCCCTTGTAGCAGGCGATGATTCCGATGATTCCGCCGAACAAAAAGCTTTTGACGATGCCGGCCAGGACATCCTTTGCCAGCAGGTTCGCCATCACCTGGTCCAGAAAGAATCCGTAGCTGAGATGCAGCATCACGCTCGAAATGAATGCCGCGCCGGCAATTCCCGAAACGATCGCAATGACAGCCAGGCAGGGGGTCAGGAATAGAATGGCTAGAAGCCGCGGGGCGAGGAGGTAGCGATGCGCGCCGATCCCCATGCCTTCGATCGCGTCCACTTCCCCGCCGGCGGTCATCGCGCCCAGTTCGGCGGTGTAGGCGGCACCGATTCGCGAGGCCAGCACAATCCCGGTGAATAGCGGCCCCATCTCGCGGACAAAAGAGACGGATACGACTGCGGGGACCAGCGCCACGACACCAAAGACCTGAAGTTGGCAGCCAGTCAGCAAGGCCATGGTGAGGCCGACAAATGCCGACAGCAGAATGAGCATCGGAACAGATCCAGCGCCGACACGATGGCATTGATAAAACAGATTTTCCAAAGAAAGCGGAGCCTGGCGTGCCGACACCCGCTCAACGACCCCGGCCCCCGTCTCCTTGACCACCCCGACAAGGCTGCTTAGTTCCTGCAAGAAGGCGATCGAGGATGCGCCCAGTTTCGCAATCATGGGGCCTCCCCGTCACCCGCCAGCGTTGCGGGAGGACTCTGTGGTTTCCGCTTCGCTGAGATCGGGATCATCGGCGGCCCCAGCGGACAGTGCGAACTGGCGTCCGCGGCAACCCGCCTTGATCATCGCGGCGGAAAGATTTTCGCGGAGCTGCTTGGTTGTTTTGGAAAATGGCGATGGTTTGTTCATGTTGGCTATGCCATCAAACTAGACGACGCGCTCCGGGCTCGCTATGGGGTCTTTACCCCAAAACCACAGGGAAAGGTGCCGCTTCTACGCTCGCCATTCCTCCCTACGGGGCCCCTTGGTCCAGTCCTGGAATTCCCGCGTAGCCAATGAAGACGCTCCCTGGTTTTGCTGGTTCTCCCGGGACAGCGGCCGGCTTTGCCTTGGAAATGGTGAAGTCAAACACGCTCACCCCCCAGATTTTCCGGCCGTCGTAAGTGCGTCCGTCGCTCGCGCCGAACATGATCTGTTTTCCGTCAGTCCGGCGTTTGCCCAGATAGATCATGGTATGGGTGACCGGCGGATCCCTGTCGGTACTGTAGGTTCCGGTCCAGAAAAGCAGGTCGCCCGGGCGCATGGCATCGAGCTCAAAGCTGTCTCTCTTGCGACTCACCACCGACTCGAACGTGCCGGCCTTGCGGGCCCAAACGTATTGCTCGCTCGACGTGCGCGGAGCGGCGGTGATGCCGCCCGCCTGCAGGACATGGTAGATCGTACCAGAGCAGTCCATGCCGCCCAGCTTGGGATCGGACGACCCGAATTTGTAGCCGAGGTTCAGCCTGGTCAGAGCGAGGCAGGCTTCCAAGAGCGCTCGCACGGCGGGCGGGTTATTTTCAAACCCGTCCAGGTCCGACGAATCGAGGCTGGCGACCCCCGATGGGTCCGCTGCCGGTGCGGGCGCCTGCGATTCCGCGCCGGCCAGGGCAACGAATCCGAAAATGGCGAGGTATCGAAGCATATCCCAGTGTTCGGCGGGTTTGGCATCTAAGGAATCCCGACACTAAAGAATCGTGACCTGCACGCCGCCGTCGATGACTCCGGAGGCGATGGCATAGCGGGTGAGGCTCGCGGTGTCGTGAATATTGAGCTTCTCCATCAGGCTCTGCCTGTGCTTCTCCACCGTCTTGATGCTGATATGCAGCTCGTCGGCGGTTTCTTTGTTCGCCTTGCCCTCGGCGATGAGCTGGAGCACCTCCATCTCACGGGGAGAGAGGCGGGCCGCATGATCCCTCGGTTGGCCGCCCATGGCTTTTGCCTTGCGCTGTTGTTGGATCCTGCGGCGGGAAATGCTCGGGCTGAAGAACTGCTTCCCCTTGTGGACGGTGCGGATGGCTTCGGCCAATATATGAGACTCGCTTTGTTTGATGACAAATCCCGACGCGCCGAGCTGCATGGCCTTCTCCACATAGGCGTCGTCACCATGGGCCGTGAGCATGATCACCTTTCTTCCTGGGGCGGCCTGAAGAATCTGGCGCATCGCTTCCAAGCCGTTGAGCAGCGGCATGGCGATGTCCATAATGGTGACATCGGGAGACAGCTTGGCGGCCAGCGCAACTGCCTCCCGGCCGTTCTCCGCCTCGCCGGCGACTTGGATGTCGGCCTCCAGCTGCAGCAAAGCCCGCAGGCCCTCCCGAACCATGCTGTGATCTTCCGCCAGCAGGACAGTGATGGGCTTCATGGGCATGCGATGTTGGTGGGTGCGATCATTGTTTTTGCGATTTTCCGGCGGAAGCATTTCCCGAAGGAATCTCCACGCGGATGGTGGTGGCGCTGCCGGGCACGGAATCCATGAGAAGCGTGCCTCCAACCATCTCGACGCGCTCCCGCATGCCGAGGAGTCCGAGACGCGCGGGCTTGTTCCCGTCTGGCGTCGCTTCCACGTCGAAGCCGGATCCGTTGTCAGTAATTTCCATGCAAATAATGCCGTCGACAAAGCGGATGCTCACCTCCGCCCGGCTCGCATGCGCATGCCGGGACACGTTGTTCAGCGCCTCCTGGGCGACGCGGTAGAGAGTCGTGCGGATGGCCGAGCTCGATTGCTCCACCTCGGAAGAAACCTTAAGGCTGACGCGCACGCCGGTGTCCGCGATGAAGGATTTCAAGAACGACTTGAGCGCGGGGATCAACCCGAGGTCATCGAGAACGGTCGGGCGCAACTCGCACGCGAACCGATGCACGATGTCCACCGATTTTTCGACGAGTCGCTGCGTGCTGGAGATTTTGTTTTGGAGTTGCTTGCTGCTCGCAGAGGCCTCCGCCTTCAAGGTTCCCAGGCGGACATTGATGCCCGTCAGCGTCTGGGCGATGACATCATGCAGCTCGCGGCTGATCTTCATGCGCTCCTCTTCCTGCGCGGTGAGAAGCTGGCGGGACAGCTCGCGCAGCTCGCTCTGCATCCGGCGCGATTTCTCCAGCAGGTCGCTCGAAGTCTGCTCGCTGGCCCGGAGGGATGCCTCCACCGCCTGGCGCTGGAGATTTTCCTGCTTCAGCATCTCGACGGAATCAGCCAGCTCCAGGGTGCGCTCGCCGAGCGTCCGAACGATATGCTTCAGATGGGCGTTCGCCTCCCTCGCCCCGCGGTGGGTTTGCTCAATCGGGGTAATCGCCTCCGCAAAAAACAACCCGGCCAGTCCGATCAAGCGGCTTCTAGCGACGCTCGAGCTGTCTGGAAGCACCAGCGCAACCAGGGCGATCTCGTGGATTCTTGCCAAATCCAGCGTCTCCAGCCCGATGGCCATCGCGCGGTTTCCCAGCTGGCGGGCCAGCTCCATATCCACGACGGCCCCCTGTTTCAGGTATTGCTCCAAGCTGGCGTGATAGAGGCGCGACAGCTCATTTTGCTTCTCGTGCGTGTCAGTCGCGAAATTCATGGGCGATTCGGTTCACGATCTCTGCGGAATCCTCCACCAATCGCTGGATGAATGCGATCTCTTTGGTGCGGGTTTCGTCATGGGCGGCGATCTCCTTTTTCGATGCCAGCATGCGGAGCTTGATGCCGAGCAATGGCTGGACAATTTCCTCGCTCAGCTGGAGGCACATTTCCCTCCGCTTGTCCTCCTCCGTGGATAAGATTTTGTGAACCATGTGCTGCAGGCGCTTCTCAAGGGCGAGCGAATCCTTGAGCAACCGTGCGGAAGCGCTCTTTTTGAGCGCCTTCTCCGATGCCTTGCGCCCGGTGATTTGACGTTGCAGCTCGCGGTTGGAATCGGCCAGTTCCTGAGTGCGCTGCTCCAAGGTTGCGTTCAGCCGTTCACACTCCGCGCGGGTTTCCAGCGCACGGCAGTGCGTCTCCTCGATCGGGATGATGGCCTCGGTGAAAAATGCCGTGCCGCGCCTGGCCAGGTTTTTCCGCGTCCCAGGCAAACTGCCCGCCAAGACCAGCGCCTCCAGAGCGCGGTCGTGAACCTTGGCGAGATCGAGAGTTTCAAGACCGAGCGCCCCAGCCATCCGGCCAAGATCCTGAGGCGCATCGCCGCCGGCTTGCTGGCCCTGCTCCAAATGTGCCCGCAAGGCAGCCAGATAGCGACCCGACAACTCGGCTAACTTGGCTTCATTCATTGTTCGTTTTTTGTGTGCGGGTGATGCCTCGGTGACGGCGCATGCGAGCTGCGGGAGTTTTGATGGTTCAAAAATATCATGCCGAAGCGGCAGCCCGTCTATGGGGTAAAACCCTACCCCCCTGCCAAACTGCCACCACGGTGCCGGACAATTCAGAATCTTGCGCCTGAGGAGCTGTTCCTACTCATTCATTTGGCTGATGGTTTTCCGAAAGCGGCGCAGCGAGATGGAAAAGAACGCCGTCCCAATCGCGCCCAGCGCGAGGAACTCCGGCCAGACCACCCCGAGGCCGGCGCCGCGGAAAAGGATGGCCTGGCCAATCGCGACAAAGTGTGTCGTCGGGGCGAGCATCATCACATTCTGGACAAGTTGCGGCATGCTTTCGCGCGGGGTGGCGTTGCCGGAGAGAAGTTGCAGAGGCATGAGGATCAGGACGGCAAGCATGCCGAATTGCGGCATCGATCGCGCCAGCGTGGCCATGAAAATGGCCATCGAATTGGTGGCGAACAGGTGGAGCGAGGCCCCGGCGAGGAACAGCGCCACGGATCCCTCGATGGGCACGCGCAGCACGCCCTTCACGACAAACAGCAGGGCGAAAGCCGCGGCGAAAAGCACCACCAATCCCATCGACCAAACCTTGGCCAACATGATCTCGGACGGGGTGACCGGCATGACGAGCAGATGTTCGATCGTGCCGTGTTCGCGCTCGCGGATCAGCGCGGCTCCCGTCAGGACGATCGAGAGCATCGTGACATTGTTGATGATTTCCATAAGCGCACCGAACCACGACTCCTCGAGGTTGGGGTTGAATCGCGCGCGCAAAACCAAATCCACCTGCGGAGCGGCGCTGGCGCGAAAGCCCTGGACAAACTCCGTGACCTCGGCCATCACCATCTGCTGGATGTAGCTGCTCCCGGTAAACGCCTGGCTCATCCGCGTGGCATCCACATTGAGCTGGATGGTCGGCGACCGCCCGGCCAGCACGTCGCGCTGAAAATCCGGCGGAATATCCATCACGAACGTGTAGATGCCGATATCCATCCCGGGATCCACCTGCGAAAGGGAAATGATTTCCGGCATCTTGAAACGGGGCGGATAGAAGGCCGAAACGATCTTCGCCGAGAGCGGCGACCCATCCTCGTCCACGAAGACGAGGGGAGCTTTGTTCAACGTTTCTTTCATCGCCGTGGCCGACACGTAGATGGAAAAAGTGAACGTGTAGGCGATGAGGACGAGCATCACCGGATCGCGGGCCAGGCTCCAGAGCTCCTTGATCCCCAGACGGTAGATATTCGCTGCGTGCGCCATGGTCAGGCTTCCTGCTTTTTCAGCAGCGCGATCGACAGCCCGAGGATGGCCGGCACCGCCAGCAGCAGCGGCCAAAACGATGCATGCAGTCCGGAGAAACCCAGCGCCTTGTTAAAAACCCCCCGGCTGATGGTCAGCATGTGAGAGGCGGGGTAGATGTGCCCGATGACGGCCCCGAAGCCTTCGAGCGAGGAGACCGGGTTCAGCATGCCGGCGAACTGTATCGCAGGGATCATGGTGCCGATCATTGTCACGAACATTGCGGCGATCTGGCTGCGCGTAAATGTGGAGGCAAACAACCCGAACCCGGTCGAGAAGGTCACATAGACCAGAGCACCCGACGCCAGCGCGAGAAAGCTGCCTTTGACAGGAACGTCGAAGACCGTGACGGCGAGCAACGTCATGAGAAAAAAGTTGAGCATGGCCAGCAAGACGTAGGGAAGCTGCTTGCCGAGAAGGAACTCGCTGCGGGTGACCGGCGTGACATAGAGGTTGATGATGGATCCGAGTTCCTTCTCGCGCACAACGGAGAGCGCGGCGAGCATCGCCGGGATCATCAGCAGGAGCATCGGGATGACGGCCGGCACCATCGCCGGCAGGCTTTTCACGTCGGGGTTGTAGCGGAAGCGGGTGGCGATCGTGGCCAGACCAGCCGGCTTGTCCTGCCCGGGCCGGTGGACCGCCATGTCCTGCAACCACCCTTGGTGCATGCCCAGAACGTATCCTTGAGCCGTCTCGGCCCGCCGGGGCATCGCGCCATCCACCCACGCGCCGATTTGCACCTGGTTGCCCCGCTTGATGTCGCGAGCAAAGTTTGGCGGAATCTCAATGGCCAGCGAGAGCCCCCCCGCGCGCATCCTCCGGTCGAGATCCGCGTAATCGGCCAGTGGCGGGCGCTCGACGAAGTAGCGCGAACCCGAGAGGTTCAGCGCGTAATTCTGGCTGAGCGTCGTCCGGTCGCGGTCGAGCACTGCGTAGGTCAGGTTCTCGACATCGAGGCTGATGCCGTAGCCGAAAACGAACATCAGGATCGCCGTGCCCAGCAGCGCCATCGTGGCGCGAACGGGATCCCGCCTGAGCTCCAGCGTTTCACGCAGGGTGTAGCTCCACGCGCGCCCGAAGCTGAACGCCCGTCTTTGCGCTGCTGGAGGAACCACCGGCGGGCTTTTTGCTTCCGGAAACGGCGGAATTTCCTCCCCGGAAGCGGCCTCTTTGAGGCAGCTGATGAACGCGTCTTCCAGCGAGAGGCTCCCCCGTTTGCGCACGAGTTCAGCCGGCACGTCGGTGACCAAAACTTTTCCGGCGTGCATCAGCGAAATGCGATCACAGCGCCCGGCCTCGTTCATGAAGTGGGTGGAAATAAAAATCGTGACGTCGTCGTTCCGGGCAAGATCGATCATGAGCTGCCACAGAACATCGCGTGCGATGGGGTCAACTCCGGACGTTGGCTCATCCAGGATCAGGAGTTCCGGCTTGTGCACCATGGCGACTGCGAGCGACAGACGTTGGCGGATGCCGAGCGGCAGGCTGTCCGGCATGGCGTCGAGGGAACCGGCGAGGCCGAACCGTCCGGCCATCTCGCCCACCCTCGCCTGGATGGATGCCTCGGGCACGAGGAACAGGCGTGCGTGAAGCACAAGATTCTGGCGCACGGAGAGCTCCGAATACAGGGAGAACGCCTGCGACATGTATCCCACGCGCCGGCGTGTGGCGATGTCCCTGGGGTTGACCTCGTGCCCGAGCAACGAGGCCCGCCCTTCGGTCGCTGGAAGCAAGCCGGTCAGCATTTTCATGGTGGTGGATTTTCCGCAGCCGTTCGAGCCGATGAAGCCGAATATTTCTCCCCGGCGGATGCGGAAACTCGCGTGGTCGACCGCAACGAAATCGCCAAACCGCATCGTGAGGTCGGTGGCCTCGATGGCGATTTCGATGCCAGCTCCGGCGACAAGTGGAGGAATCCTTACCTCGTGATGTTTGCTGCGTTTTTCCTCGGGGAGCAGCGCGATGAATGCCGCGTCGAGAGTGTCGCAACCGGTGCGTTTGAGAAGCTCACCAGGTGTGCCGGTGGCGAGCAGGCGGCCGGCGTCCATGGCCACAAGCCAGTCGAACCGGCGCGCCTCGTCCATGTAGGCCGTGGCGACGATCACGCTCATGCCGGAGCGGCCGCTGCGGATGTGTTGGATCAAATCCCAAAACTGCGCGCGGGCCAACGGATCGACTCCGGTCGTCGGCTCGTCGAGAATCAGCAGGTCGGGGTCATGGATCAGCGCACAGCACAGACCGAGCTTCTGCTTCATGCCGCCGGACAGCTTGCCTGCCGGCCGCGGGAGGAACGAAAAGAGGCCGGTGCTCCGGGTCAGATCATCAATGCGGCGACGACGTTCGGAGGAGGCATGCCCGAAGAGCCGCGCAAAAAACTGCAGGTTTTCCTCAACCGACAATGTGGGGTAAAGGTTCTTGCCCAAACCCTGTGGCATGTAAGCGATGCGGGGACAAACTTTTTCCCGATCCCGCGCGCTCGCCATATCTCCGCCCAATGCCTGCACCCCACCCTGCTGCAATGCCCTGGCTCCGGCCAGCAACGAAAGCAGGCTGGACTTGCCAACGCCATCCGGCCCGATCAATCCGACCATTCGGCCCGCTGGGATGTCGAGCGTGATGCCGTCCAACGCCACGGTCTTTCCGTAGCGAAGATGCACGTCGGCCACACGGGCGATAGGGGCCGGCCTTGTCGGCGCCGGAGTCATTCCGGCAGCTTGATTTCTAAATTCGCCGGCCAGCGGGCTTCCCGGTCGAGCTTGATCCACGCCACCCCGGGCAGGCCGGTCTTCACGACCTTGAGGTGCTTTTGCAGGAGACCGCGGTCGATCTGGCCCTTGACCCGGAACATCAGCTTCTGGCGTTCGCTCGCGGTCTCGACGGTCTTGGGTGTGAACTGCGCGGCGCTGGCAACAAAGGATACCTTCGCGGGGATGACATACTGCTGGGCGGCGTCGAGGATGATGCGCACCTCGCTGCCGAGCTCCAATTTTCCAACGGCTGTCTCCGGCAGGAAAAACGTCATGTAAACATCTCCGAGGTCCACGAGGTTGAGAACGGTTCCGCCTGCGGCCAGAACCTCTCCGGGTTCCGCAACCCGGTATTGCACCCGCCCGTCGCGCGGCGATTTGAGCTGGCTGTCCTGAATGTCCGCCTCGACACGCGCAATCGTCGCCTTGCTTGCCGTGACGGAGGATCCGGCTCCGACAACTTCCGCCTGAGCGGCCTTGATTGCGGCCTGCGAGGCCGCCACCTGTGCGTTGGCGCCCGCCAGCGCGGATTCCGCTCCACTGACACGGGCGCGGTCATCATCAAGTTCCTGTATTGGAGTAACTCCCCGTTTTGTCAGCATCTCGGTGCGTGTCAGCCGCCGCTGCGCGGCATCCAGTTCGCTGGCCCGCTGGCCGACAACCGCCTCCGCAGCAACCGTGTCGCTCTGTCGCGCCACAACCTGGGCGTCCGCGCTCGCCACCGCGTTGACCGCCTCCTGGGATTTGGCGCGAGCCTCGTCGCGCTGCGCGTCAAGGACGTCAACCTGCATCTGCGCCAAGGGTTGGCCGGCTTGAACGAAGTCCCCTTCGTTCACGGTGATCGCCACGACACGTCCGGCAAGCTTGGTGGCCACGTCGATCTCGGTCGCCTCGATGCGCCCGTTGCCGCTGACAAACCCAACACCGGGACCGGATGGTCGGAATGTGACCCAAAAGATGGTCGCGACCACCGCCGCTGCGATTGCTGCCAGAACAGCAATTTTTATCCGTTGGGGAGTCATGGTGCCCCCTCCGATTTCCTTGTTGTGCAGAACACGGCGGTCCGATTCAGTTCGCCAACCCAAACCACCTCACCGCAAGTTGGTTGTCCACCGAGGTGACTCCAAGGGCACATCCGGCGACCCTCTCCGCCTCCTCCCTCTCCGCATAGTTCCGGACCCTGCCGTGAAGCACGACGTGGTGTCCCGAGGTCTCGACTTTGATCTTGCTGGAGTCCAACAGAGCATTTCTTTCAAAGGCTGCTCTGATGTCTTTTTCGACCTCCTCAGATGTCACGATGGATTTGATGGAGATCAGATTGGATACTCCTTTAAGACCGGGCAGATGCCGGATGGCATTTTTTGCGGAGTCTCTCTGATGCCACCATTCGACTTCGCCCTCGAGCGTCACCCACCCTTCACTGACTGTCACATGAACCGTTCCCGCCTGGACGGACGGCGACGCGTCGATCAGCTTCAACGCGGCATGGGCGATGTCTCCATCGGTTTGACGCGAAGAGTTCGGCGGACGGACTTCCATGTCATCGGCGATGGCATTCACCCCCGCAACGCGTTTCGTTGCTTTCACAGCTTCCCATTTTTCTCCGTAGCTTGTTGCGTAGCCGTTGAGTGTGACCGTCCCGCCTGTCACGAGCACGCCGATGTCCGTCACTTTGACGTGTGGATCAAACTTCAGCTCGGCGAGCACGTCCGCCTTGATCACCTCATCTGTCTTTTGGATGTTCGTTTTCATTGCAGCCCCAGGGAGTTGATGAGGCCGCTGCTCAGGGCGCCCGTGACACGCATCCCCCGATCCGCCTGATAGTTGGAAATGGCCCGCCTGGAAATGGGACCGAGGCTGCCATCAATGGGGCCATTGTAATACCCCGCCCGCGCAAGCGCCTGCTGGACGGCGGAAGCCATGGAGCTTCCGTGAACCCCGTAGCCATAATACGCCCTGGGAGCGGCCTCGCGTGTGGCATAGTAAACAACCTGCGGGCCCCGATTGTAGTAGGAGGTATTCGGCGGGCCATAGTAGTAGCCGCGGCCCGCATAGCCATTGGCCAGAGCAAGGATGAATCCAGCGACCGCCTGCGGGGAGTTGTTCTGCCCGTTGTAGCCGTTGTTGTTCGACTGGCTTTGATTATTGCGGTCGTGCTTTTTATGATCTTTTGCTTGCGAAGGCAGTGGGAGAGCCAGCAGACAGACCATTGCGCATGTCGCAACTCCGGGAATTCGAAACAGCAGATTTGAGGCGGTTTTCATATGTTATGTTAGGTTATGCAGATGGAGCCTGGCACATCGTTCGTTGGCCCGATATGGGGTGTAACCCGAACGTGCAATCCAGATGACTTATTCAATAAATGGATCTGACTTCGAGAAGATTGCTGACATTTTCCGGACGGCCTGCCTTGGCGGCGATTTTCCCGATTTTCCGTTTGCCCTCGGCGGAGTTCACATGCCCGCGCAGGGTGGTTTGGGCATTGAGCGTGGCGACTTCCACGTTTTTTGCATTTGCGGAGAGGGTGGGGTCGGCCTGGATTGCCTGCAGGATGCGGCGGGTTTTCTGCTCGTCTCTAAAGTTTTTCCCCTGCTCCATAGGCCTGGCTGTTTTGACAATGCCATCCTGCACGTTTTGTCTCGAATGGAGCCCGGCGTCAGCCTCCACCTTCCGGTTCACATACGATTCTTGCTGGAAAGCCGTCCGGCTGCCATGCAGCCACTTGAAATGCGGTTCGCCGGCTAGTTCGACAGCAGAATCATCGAGAATCAGAGCGTTTTTTGAAGGGGTGAACCGCAGCGCCCGGGCCTGAATGACGCTCCGGGCGCTTTCCGTGTCGCCGGTCGAAACGACGACATGCGGGATTTGCCCCCTGAGCAGATCCATCTTCACGACACTCACCCTGCCGATCATCCGCCCGCCCGTATCAACAACCGGCAATCCAATGATGTGAGTTCCCCTCTCAACATGTCCGAGGACCAGGATCTTCGCATTCTTTTTGGTCGCCTGTCCCTCTTCGAAAAACCAGGGTTTCAGGCCGTAGTAGCGGTTCAGCTCTTCCAAGCTCTCGAGCGCGGAAGCGCCGTTCATATTGGAGCGATGAAACTGTGGCGCAGCAGCAAACTTTTCCTTGCTCACATCCAGGCGAAGAACGCCGTTGGCAGCATCCAGAGCGAGCGCTCGAGGAGCCACGGAGGTCCTTCTCTCGCCGATGCCGAGAAACCCGCCGCCGGAACTCACAACCACCTCCACCAGGCGGCCATTCTGCAAATCCACGGTCACATCACTGAGCGTGCCGAGCTTTTCGTTCTGCAGGTTCCGCACCTCCGCCCCTTTGAATTCGGTGAATTGTTGCTCCGGACGGTATTCCATGTCGTGCGGCTTCGGCACTTGACCAGCTTGCAGGTACGAGCAGAGCAGAGCGGCAGTGATGGGGGTAAGCAAAGTTGAGATTTTCATAATGGTTCTTTCCGGTTGTTGTTGATGGTTCCTGGAACCGATCCGCTGATTGACAGCAGCCCCAGCACAGTCCCGATACAGAACAGTAGAAGATCGGGCTCAAAGCGCCATAGGGTGTTCACCCCAAAGGTTCACTCATGCGGCTGCTGTATTGACGCCTCCCAAGCGGGCGAGCCCGCAGAGCAGGATCACAGCCCGGGAAGGAGCCGAAGAAACTGCCCGCCATGGCTTTTTGTGACAGCTCTCCCGAGGCTTTTCAGCTTTTCCAACCGCTCTTCACGGAATTTCTCCGATCCGAAGCGCCAACCCCTCCTCAACATGGCACTCAAGCGGCGGAAGGCTAGCGCCCCCAGGCAATGAAAATGGCGTGTCGCCAAAGTTGGCTATCACCGCCACGCCGTTGGCAAAGCGCGTCCGCTGGACGGCGTGATCGGCTGTCAGCCATTCGTGCGAGAGCATCTGGGAATAGCCGGTCGCCCGTGCCACCATCGCGGCCTTCTCGTAGCTCTTCACAAACCGATCTTTGTTCGCTTCCCAGATCTTCCGATCGAACATGAACATCGGCGGGGTGCCGTACAGAGCGTTCCAGAGATCCCGCCGGTCCCATAGCTTCGGCAGCTTGTTGTTGTAGTCGCCCCAGTACCACTGGGCCACCACGCAGTCATGGTAAACCAGCTCCCAGAGCGGCAGCCGATAGAAATGGCCCGTCTGGAATTTTGCGACCTCCTCCGGAACATCATCCCAAACCCGCATCATGTCCCGGCCCGAGTCGGGGACGCGGTAGGGCCCGAGGCTGAGCATCCCCTCGAAATAGTGGACGAATGGCACGGCGGCATCATGTCCAGTCTCGCTCCCGCAGACTAGACCGCATCCTTCGCTGACGTACTTGAGCAGATCCATTTTGAAGTGGCGGCTCTCGGACCGCGTCATCGGGTGCTTCGGGCTGTAGCACTCGCGCCAAGGACTCGCTGTCGTCGTATCGATGAACCGGCAGCGGTAGGGGTGCGTCGCCAGTTCGGGCGGGATGCGACGCTCGGCATACCCGGGCGCCTGCCGGTCGCAGAGCGTTCCGCAGGGGATCATCCCCCCGTCCTTCGTTTCGACCTCCCACCCGCGCACCCATGCGCTATCGGGACCAACCATCAGATCGTCATTCTCCCACGCCTGGCTCGTCCAGTCGGAATGGATCCATTTGAGCCGCGGAAAATTCTCCGGGTTCATGGCGTCCTGGTAGATGTCATAGCGGCTGGTCAGGACGCCAAGATCGTTCAGAGCTTTGATCTGGTCGGGCGGCAGGGCATTGCTCCACAGGATTCGCCGGATGCCGAGGGCCTGCAGTTCGCGGCACCATGCAGCTGCGTCTTTGTCCCAGCACCAGATGTTCACAGCGCCCACGAGAAGATCCACTGCGGGGACAGCCTTGCGCTTCTCTTCGAGCGTCTTGAAAAGCCCGGTCTGTTTCGCATATCCGCGGTAGCGTGCGGCCATCGCGACATAGCCACCTTGATCAAAAAAAAC
The DNA here is from genome assembly GCA_037127695.1 of Verrucomicrobiia bacterium. Classification (GTDB taxonomy): domain Bacteria; phylum Verrucomicrobiota; class Verrucomicrobiia; order Chthoniobacterales; family Terrimicrobiaceae; genus QYQL01. The sequence continues at coordinate 48,639 of JBAXXX010000004.1, forward strand.
GTAGCGGATGATTCGTTCCGGACCGAAATGCTGCTTCTGGGGCTCCCATTCCGGAGCGAGTTCCAGCAATCCGTCGAAACGTGTGACCCTGACCGCAGCGTCATCCGGCGTCTCGACGATTGCCATCCAGGCTGCGCTTCCATCCACAGCCCCATACCAAGGCATGCAAAGCCCGTGCCCTCCATACAGGTGGTAACGCATGGGGGGAAGCGACTCGTCGGCGGCGGGATAGCCTATCCCTTCGTTGACGGGAAGAACGAGCAGCTCACCCTTGGCGGGCGCAAAGGGAGAAGGCCATGCCAACGGGGCATCCATTTCCCCCTCCGCCTGAATGGCGACGATCACCTCGGGGGCGTCTGCGTTGAGCCGCACTGCTGCCGCCATCCTGCACATCGACACCGGGTCAAGCAGCTTCAAATCGATCCTGCGTCCGTCGGATTTTGCATCGAGGACGATCGCGGCAGCCGCGCCTCCCCGCTGAACCCACTCCCGGTTCCCACGCCGGTCTTTCACGGCAAACGTCGCATCGCCGGTGCGAAGGCTGAGCTCGAGGGCCGCATTGCGAATGCTCACCGATTCCGGCAGCCCCCCCACGCGCAGTTCCGCGAGGCTCCCCCGGCGCGTCAAAGAAAAATCGTCGCACCAAACCGTGGCGGGGCCGTCCCCGGTGAGGCGCGGACAGATCGTCGCGATTCCCGCCGGAACAACGAAACATGAGCGCAGGCAGAGCCATCCGTTGGCCTCGTGTGCCGACTTCCTGCCGTATTGCCAGCTGACAACCTTGTCGGCGGCATCACGGGTCACAACTGTATTGGCGGCTCCGAAGCGGGCGCGCCGGCGGAGCAGGGTCACAGACCGAGAAGGAGCCGCAGAAACTGCCCATCATGGAATGCGCCTCCCTTTCCTTGCCGCACGACCACGGCGTTCAGCGAAGGGATGACGAGCAGCCGCTGGGCTTGCGAGCCTACGCAAGCCACGAGATCTTTCGGGGCGCCCCGGCAGATGCAGGCGCCGCGCCAATCCTGCTTCTCCCAGTCCTTTTCCAGCATGTCTTCGATGTCGAGCTCCCTCGCCCCCGCATCCCCCGCCGTGCTGTTCAGCCAGAACGCCAGCCCGAACGCCGGATTCACCCCGGTGCCGCGCAGGCAGTTGTCGAGGGATTCCGCTCTCAGGATTTTTTTCCCGCCGTAGGTTCCGCGGCCAAGAACCATCAGGCCGAATTTCGCCCACTCGCGCGCGGTGAGCTCGAAGCCGCTTGCCAGAAGCGGAGTCCCTGTCTCGTCGCTGCGGAATTTCAAAGCCTGCAAGCCCAGCGGGCTCAAAATCCGGTTTTCGAGGTAGCTCCTGGGGGTTTCGTTTCGGGCGGCGAGCTTGCGGCGCAGAACTTCGCAGAAGACCTGGAGCGGGGCTGGGCCGTAGATAAAGCGCGAGCCGGGTGGCGATGCCACCACCGGCAATTTCAGCGCGTAGCTGTTCCTGTCGGGAATGCTCTCCCCGTGGAGCTTGAACCCCGGGGCAAGGCCGCCGGTAAACCCGAGAAGCTCGCGGAGAGTGATGTCCCGCTTGGCCGGGTCGCCGCGCCATTCGCGGATCGTGTCGCTAGCCGGCGCGTCGAGCCGCAGGATCCCGTCCTGCTCGGCCGCCACAGCCGCCGCAGCCCAAAACGCCTTCGTCCCGCTGTAGATTTTGCAGTTTTTATCGAAGGAATTTCCGTTGGCATACTGCTCGAAAAGCACCCGGCCGTTCTGGATCACGAGCAGCGAGAGCCCCGCGTGCGCCGCAGAGTAGGCTGCGGCAGCCCGCAGGTTTTTTGGGGTCAGCGCGCCAGAGTTTCCTCCCTCCGCGAAAAGCCTCCCGGACAGCGCGCAAGCGACGGCCACGAGCACCGAAAGGTTTCTCCGGGTTAGCATGCCCTGCATCCGCCGCCAGCTCCGCGCCGGCCCGGCATCGTCTCCCCGGCTTCCCGACGATCCGGGGAAGCCGGCTTCCTAGCCCCCTGCTTGGGGGCGGTTTTCCGTGGGGCAGGCTGGGGAAGGCGCATCACCTTGAGCTGCTCGCGCCAGATCGCAGACAGGAGCACCATGCGTTCCGCACGGCTGAGGTTCTTGTCATTCCTGATGCGAAGCTCCTCCTCCTCCAGCACGACAAGGCTCTTGCCCCCACCACCAGATCCCTGATCGGGCTCGGGCTGGGTGGCGGCATTTTTCTGGCTTGCCGGCTCCGGCCGCGCCGCCTGCTGGACCGGCTCCTCCCGCTGGGCCGGCTGTGCAGGGAGCGGCGAGGGAGCCGCCGGGGAGGACTCCGCCTTCCCGCTTTTTGTTGCCAGCAGAAGGTTGGCCCGCTTGGGCACCACATGGTACCCGGCGCCAAAGCCGAGCGGCCCGGCGTTCGCTCCGGTCGAGTAGGCCGCCTTAAAATCCCGCTGTTTGTACCCGGAAAAGATCGGGAGCGGCGAGGTATAATCTCCAAAAACCTGGACCTTCCACCCTCCGTTATTGAAGTGTCTGAACGGGATGCCGGAATCATCCTCGACGACCAGGGTGGAGGTGTTCAGGAGGAACGCTCGCGCCTGAGAAAACCCCTCGTTGTGGAGGAGGTAGGAGGCTGCTTTCAGGTAGGCTGGCCCATTGCCCTGCTCCCCTAGCCAGCCGAGAAACCTCTGGCATTCGCTTCCGTTGGCCAGGTTGGCTTGAAAATAGTAGAGCGATTGGGCGCCGTGCCCGGGCCTCTGGTAGGTGATCTTCACTCCGGGAGATCCGAACGGCCGGACCAGCTCGACAGATTCGATCCGGTTCCCGGTCAGGGCGAGCTCCGCGTAGAGAACGGGCATCACCCCCTGGAAAGCGCCATGGCGCAGCTGCCCTCCCATTTCCTTGGTGATGAAGTATCCGCAGTAGAGGGAGTTTCGGAGGGCCAGGCGCAAGCCCTCCAGCGAGCTGGAAAATGAGCCCGGCTTGAGAGATTCCGGCTGGGGAACCTCGCCGACGGGCTCCAGGCCCCCGAGCACCATCACGCGCGCATCCGGAAAAAAGGCGAAGGCATTGCAAAAATCCGGCCCGCCGAAGAGGTATCTGACGACATCGCGGGTGGACCTGTCATTTTTCAGGTGGGCCTCCGCCCACTTCTGCATCGCGTCATACCGGACCTTTTTACAGTAGGCCCATTTCTCATTCAGCTCCTTCTGGTGGAGCCTGTATGCCGACGATTGCTGGAGCTCCGCGAGCACGCTGGTGCCGGGCAGCGGGATCCCGGCAAGGAACTCGGCCTGCTCCTGCGGCGTCGAGGGAGAGGGGCCTGCCGCCCATGCCGCCTGGGCAGCAAACAGCAAAATGGCCATGACCTTGGCCGGAGATATTAGCTTCATAGGATTCAGGGGTGTGGAGAAATTGCCAAGGGAGATGCAGGAAAGAAAAATCAAACACATTCCCGCGTCCCGATGCAACTCCAGAAGATCACCCGGATCAGGCCGCGCCGAGGATCGCCTCGACTTCGACCTTCGCTCCTGGCTGGGCCAGCGGGATGACGTTGCCAGCGATCGCCCGGCCGTCCACGGTCAGCCGGGCGATGCCCTTGCAGCAGCCCGAGGGGTTTTTCACCGTGATGTGGTAGGTGGCGCCGCGGAACCTGCGGATCGCCTGAAATTCCGGCCAGGCGGCCGGGATGCACGGGTCAAGGCGCAGGCCGTGGTAGTCGGGCTGGATGCCACAAAACCCCTGGCTGACGGTCAGGAATGTCCATGCGGCGCAGCCCGTGAGCCACGCGTTCTTTGCCTCCCCGGGCACGGCGGCATCCTTTCCGGAGATCATCTGGCTATAGACATACGGCTCGCCCCGGTAGGTATCAATCGTGTCCTCCTTGGCCGCCGGGCAGATCGAAAGGTAGTAGTCGAAGGCCCGGTCGCCATCGCCGAGCCTCATCAGGGCGAACTGGATCCACGGGTTGTTGTGGCAGAAGACGCCCGCGTTTTCCTTGTAGCCCGGCGGGTAGCTGGAAACCTCGCCCAGCTCGACGTGGTAGCCGCTGTAGGCCGGCTGCTGGAGCACGCAGCCGTGCTCGAAAAACAGGTGCTCATGCACGCTGTCGAGCGCCTGCCGGGCGCGCCCATCCTCGAGCCCGACCCCCCCAAGGATGCACCAGCCCTGGCTTTCAATATAGATCTTGCCCTCCGGGTTTTGCGCGGAGCCCACCGGATTGCCCGACGCGTCGTAGGCGCGGAGGAACCAGCTGCCGTCCCACCCGTGCTCATCAACGGCCCTCCGGATCGCGGCATACCCCTCGCGGATCCGCGCGGCTGGAGCGGCCTGCCCGAGAAAGTCATAAAGCTCGGCGAAGAGGTTGGCCGCGTGGAGGAAGAGCCCGGCGATCATCAGCGATTCTGCCACCCGGTCGTCCGCGCCATGCGCGGCAAGCTGGAACGACTCGTTCGGCTCGGTCGAAAAGCAGTTGAGGTTGAGGCAATCGTTCCAGTCGGCATGCCCGATGAGAGGAAGCCCGTGCGGGCCGCAGTTGTCGAGGCAGTAGCGGATCGAGAGCTCGAGGTGGTCGAGCAGGGACCCCACCTTGGCGTCATCGGGCTGGTCCGCGTAGCCGATGTTCTCCTGGAGGACACCGGCGTCTCCGGTCTCCTTAATATACGCGCAGGCCGATAGGATGAGCCACAGGTGGTCGTCCATAAACCCCCCTCCGATATCGGCGTTGCCCTTCTTGGTCAGCGGCTGGTACTGGTGAAAACACAGGCCGCCAGACATCTGGGTCGCGGCGATATCCAGCAGGCGCTGCCTCGCTTTTTCCGGCACGAGGTGGACGAACCCGAGCAGGTCCTGGTTGGAATCGCGATACCCCATCCCCCGGCCGATGCCGGTCTCGAACAGGGAGGCCGAGCGGCTAAGGTTGAACGTGGCCATGCACTGGACCTGGTTCCAGATGTTGCCCATCCGGTTGAGAACTGCGCTCGGAGTCTTGACGTGGATGACCCCGAGAAGCTCGTCCCAGCGCGATGACACGGCGGCGAAGGCCGCATCAACAGCTCCCATATCGCGGTATTTCTCCATGGCCGCACGGCCCTTCACCTTGTTGATGACGAACGGCGCGGCAAACTTGTTCTCTTTGCCGTGCTCGATGTAGCCGAGGACAAACGTGAAGCTTTCCTCCGCGCCGGGCTCCAGCTCGAGCGAGAGCCCGTGCGAGCCGATCGGGTTCCACCCGTGGGCGATCGAGTTGCCCGACTGCCCGGCGAGCACCGCGCAGGGGTCGTGCAGGCCGTGGTGCACCCCGACAAACGCGTCCCGGCAGGTGTCGAACCCGCTCAGCGGACGCGTGCATCCAAAGATCGTGTAGTGATCGCGCCGCTCGCGGAATTCCGTCGTGTGGTAGATCACCCCGTCCTCGACCTCAACCTCGCCGATCGAATACGTTCGCTGGTAGTTGGTCGCATCGTTTTGCGCCTCATACGAGCAGAACTCCTGAAAGCTGAAAAGCTGGAGGCTTTTCTTCGCGCCAGACTTGTTCCGCACGGTCGTCTTCCACAGCTCGACGGTCTCGCCGTTTGGGATAAAGAACAGCATCTCAACCTCCACGCCATCCTTCTCGGCCGCGATGCGGGTGTAGCCGAGGCCGTGGCGGCACTCGTAGCGGTCGAGCGGAGTGCGGACGGGCTTCCACGTCGGGCTCCACACGGTGCCGCCGTCCTTCACATAGAGGTAGCGGCCGTTGTTGTCGTAGGGGATCTCGTTGTAGCGGTAGCGCGTGAGCCGACGCAGCTTGGCATCGCGGAAAAATGTGTAGCCTCCGCCGCAGTTCGTGCAGAGGCCGAAAAAGTCGTCCTGCCCGAGATAGTTGAGCCACGGGAGCGGAGTGTCCGGCCGGGTGATCACGTATTCGCGGTTCTCGTCGTCAAAGTGTCCGTAAGGGTTTGGCATAAGAGGAGGAAGAGATTTTGCGTCAGAAGGCCTGATCCTGGGCGACCCGCTCCAGCGGGCGGACCGGCGAGGCATTGAGGGGGCGGACGCGCTCGTGGATGCCCGGGGCGATTTCCGGCTGCCGGGCATACGCCATGGCAAACATCTCCAGCCGGGCATCAATGTTGTCCACAAAATGGAGGGCTACGGCCTCGGGCGTCTTCGGCTCGACAGGAGAGCCGAACTGCAGCTCTCCGTGGTGGGCGGCCACGAGGTGCAGGAGGTGCAGCCGCACATCCTCTGAAGCCGGGGCGAGGGATTTCCACCCCTCGAGCGGGAGCTTCCGCCAAAGCGCGTTCACCAGCTCGATCCCGATGCTGATGTGCCCGAGAAGCTCGCCGCGGATCCCGCGCTGCATCTCGAACCCCAGCTCGGGGGGACACACTTCCCATAGCTTTCCGGAATCATGAAAAAGCACGCCGGCCAGCAGAAGGTCCCGGTTGAGCTCCGGATAAACCCGGCTGATCGCCTCGGCCGAGCGCATCATCTGGGCGGTATGCCTCAGCAGCCCCCCCCGGTGGGCATGGTGGTTCACACGGGCGGCCGCCGCGCGCCGGAACCGGTCTCCGTGATCCTCCAGAAAAAGCAGGCTCAGCGCCCGCAGCCGGGGATCAGCGAGGCCCTCGGCGAAGCCGCGCACGCAGGCGAGATCGCCGTCCATCGCCGCAACCTCCTGGGCGGTTCCCGAAAAAAGCGCTGCGGCCGCATCGGGCGCCAGGGGATTCACCCGCCAGCGGCGCCCGTCGAGCCCGAAGCTTCCGTTGAGAAGAAATTCGCCCTCGATCTCGACGCACGCCCCGCGCTCGAGGCCCGCGCAGGAATCAAAGGCTGCGGTATCCGCCCAGGCCCGCAAGGTCAGAACATCTGCGGCATCGCGGAGCTTCAGCTCCCAATACGGCTTCCCGTTTGCGGAGTCCTTCCTCGTCAGCTCCTCGATCTGCCCTCGAACGCAGCAGGAGAGCGCCCCCGTCCGGCAGCCCTGCCTCAGCTCAGTAATCGTGCGCCTGGCGTTTTCCAACATGCCAGGCAGCATGCACCGCCGATCCCCCTCCTGTCCAGCCCGCCGGCATCTCCCCTGGCCCCGCGCTCAGGCATCCCGCAAAGCAGACAAACTTTTTGTTTATTGAGCTCCCGGTTCCTGACAAGAATCCCGGATGCCTGACTCCCGGCGCAGCATTTTGGTCATCCGCGGTGGTGCGATCGGGGACTTTATCCTGACGCTTCCGGCGATCCGGCTTCTGCGCGAGGGGTTCCCTGAGTGCCGGATCGAGATCGTTGGCTACCGGCATATTTGCGGGGTGGCGGAGGGCAGGTATTATGCGGACGCCGTGCGATCGATCGAGTATGCGCCGATGGCCGGATTTTTCAACCCGCGCTCCGAGCTCGATCCCGAGCTCTCGGATTACTTCGCCGGGTTCGGGCAGGTTATTTCTTATCTTTTCGATCCAGATGGATTTTTTGAGGGGAACCTGCGGCGGTGCGGAGTCGAAAACCTGATCACCGGGGAGCCGAGGATCTCGGCCGGCCAGCATGCCGCGCGCCAGCTGGCCCGCCCGCTCGAGTCGCTTGCCCTATTCCTCGACGACGAGGCCGCGCGGGTCTTTCCTTCCGAAGAAGACCATGCGGCGGCGGAGCAGGTCCTCCGAGGGCTCCCCTCGCCGCTCGTCGCGATCCACCCCGGGAGCGGATCAGAAAAAAAGAATTGGCCGCTCCCTGCCTGGACCGAGCTGGTCGGTGCGATCGCGCGCTCGGACGCCTCGTTGCTCGTGGTGTCCGGGGAGAGCGACTCCGGGCGCACGGACGCCCTGAAAAAGGAATTTCCCGGCCGGCTGGTTTTTCTCGAAGGCCTCCCGCTGAGCATTTTAGGGGCGATCCTGACACGCTGCGCGTTCTTTATCGGCCACGACAGCGGAATTTCGCACCTTGCGGCGGCAGCCGGGACGACGTGCCTGCTGCTCTTCGGCCCGACCGACCCGGACGTCTGGGCTCCAAAGAACCCCGGAGTAAATGTCTTGCGCGCCGAGGGCAGGAGCCTGCCAAACCTCACCGTCGCGGATGTCCTCAGACGGCTTCCGGAGTTTTTAAACGCCCGATGAAAGAGACGATCCTGGCGGTGGATCCGTCGTTGCGAGGGACCGGGTATGCGGTGCTTGAGCGGGAGGGGGGGAAAACCCGCTGCCTGCATTTTGGGGTGATCAAAAACCCTCCCAAGCTCACGGTTTCCGGATGCCTGGTGGCGATCCATGAGCAGCTCGGAGATGTCATCGCGAGGTTTTCGCCTCCGGTGATGGCGATCGAGAGCGTGATTTACGTGCAGAGCTTTCCGACGGCGATCACACTGGGCTCAGCTCGAGGGGCCGCCCTGCTGGCTGCGGCCCAGCGCGGCCTCGCCATTTACGAGTATGCGCCTCGCAGGGTGAAGCAGGCGGTTGTCGGGCGCGGTGCCGCCCAGAAATCCCAGGTCTCCTTCATGATCCGCGCGCTGCTCGGGCTCACGGTCTCCCCGCCGCCGGATGCGGCGGATGCGATGGCGATCGGACTCACGCACTTCCAATCCGCCGACGCTGCAGCTCACCGGAGGATCCCCCTCGAGCGCATCTGATGGCCGCCAGGGCAAAGAATTGAGGGTGCCTTGCCTCTGGCCGATGGCGCGGCATTCCAAGGTTTTTTCTTTACATTTCCATGGAAAATCACTATCTTACAGATGATGAAAAATTTCACACTGACTGCCCTGTTGGCATTGGCGTTTCTCGTTTATGGAACGAGCCAGAGCTATTCTGCGGAGGCCGCGCCAAAGGTTGCCGCAAAAGTTGCTGCGAAGGCCCCTGAAAAGCCTGCTGCGGGAAACATCCGGGTTCTGAAGATTACTGGCGATGTCACGCGAAGCCTCGATGCAACCAAGCAGCCATCGGCCCTCAAGGAAGGCTCATTCATCCAGCAGGATGAGGTCATCACCACCGGGAAGAACTCCAAGGCCCTGCTGCTGATGTCGAATGGCACCACGCTCACGGTCGACCAAAATTCATCGTTCCATGTGGACAAGTTCCTGCAGACGCCATTCGATTCCTCAAATGTTGATTACAAAACCCTGAAGGCCGAGCCTTCGACCTCTCAAACAAAGCTGGATGTGAAGACAGGCAGCGTGATCGCAGATGTCTGCAAGCTGAGCAAAGGATCCACGTTTGACATCTTGACCCCGGTGGGCGTCGCAGGAATTCGCGGCACAATCATCAAGGTGACGGTGACCCGACCCGGCGGTGGCGGACCGGTCACCGTGTCGATTGACATGCCAAGGGGCAAGGCGGAATTCAAGGGCATCGATGGAAAAACGGTCACCCTCAGCGATGGGACGACGATAACGGTTCAAGTGCAGGCCGACGGCACGTCAGCGACCCCGGCAGCCACGACGCCAATGCCCAAAGAGCAGATGCAGGAAATTCAAGCCCTAGTCAAAGAGGCCATGGCGATAGTTCCTGAACAAGGCGCATTTGAAGGCGCTCCCGCCGGCGCTCCCGAGCAAGGTGACCAGCCACCATCAAACGGAGAAAATGCTGACACAGCGGGCGGATTAGGCGGAGATCAGGGAGCGGGAGATGTGGGAACTGCTCCCACAACAGGCGGCAGCGGCGGCGGCGGCAGTAGTGGTGGTGGCGGAAATCCGACGCCAACCCCTACTCCCAATCCTCCGGTGTCGTAAGGCACTCGCTCAACAGAGCGAATGGAGAACACTGGCCAGGGAGCAAATCCGCTCATAGGAGTTTTTCTATGGGCAGGACTGTTGATTGTCTGCACTGCTTGGGTCGCCCTCTCTCAGGTTTCTACCGTGACTTGGCGGGGGCATGTGTCGTTTCTTGGACTCGACGGAGCCCTTTCCTTCCTTGAGGAAAAGACGATCGATGCACGGCTCGAATTTCGCGGGCCGATCCCATCGCCAGTCAAAGTCTGCTATGTCAATGTGGATCCGGATTCGATTTCGGAGATCGGAAACTTTCCTTGGAACCGCGCCATTTTTGCGCGGGCGCTGGACGCGCTATTCGAGCGGGGGAAGGTCCGGGCTGTCGGAATGGATTTCGTTTTCGGGAGGTCAGGGCTTCCTCAGCTCGGGCGTGCGGAGGCGGAAGCCGGCAGCATCGAGCTCGGGAAGAGCATTCAAAAAAACCGTTATGTCGTGCTGGCGGCGACGTATCGCGCGCAGATGGGGGTGCTTGGGAAAGCCAACCGGTCGTTCCCGTTTCTTTTCCAGCATAGGAAGCCGGAGGAAACCGATCTCCCCGAGCTTCCCGATTTTCCGGTTGTCGGCCCCACCTGGGGAACGGTCGGGCTGATTGACGCAGGCGAGCAGTTGCGTTGGATCCCGGCCTTTGCCCCCACAGAATACAAGAGCTACCTGGCGATGGCGATCCAGCTCGCCCTCGCTTACAACCGGCTTGAGGAATCCGCCGTGGAAATCGAGCCAGATCGAATTCTTGTCCGGGATGACTCCCGCCAGCTTTACGAGATCCCGCTGAAACTCGGGCAGATCATCGAGCCGAACTGGTTCTCTCCCTGGGATTCGAATCCGAGCGCTAGCCTAATCGCCGTGCTGGAGTTTGACCGGCTCTCGAGCGAGGGGACCGACGAGGAAAAAGCCTTGGCCTCGCAATTTTTTGAACGCTTTGAAGATGCGGTCGTTCTCATCGGGGCGACCGACCCTCTGCTTGGGGATAATTCTCCGGCCCCGATGAGCGGGTCTTATCCCGTTCCGAGGGTCTCCGTCCACGGAAACCTCTTCAAGACGATTGTGTCCGGGCAGCATATCATCCGCCCGCCGGCATGGGTGAGCGCGCTGCTGATTGCGGGCCTCGGTCTGGGCGCGGCCATGCTGAGCGTGATGCGCAACCAGTTTTCCGGTCCTGGCAAGCTCCTTGCGGCCGGGCTGACCATCGGCTATATCGCCGGGGCCTTTGTGCTTTTCGTGCAGGCTCGGGTGCTGGTGCCGATCGTTGCGCCGGTCGGCGCGGTGCTCACCTGCACGTTTCTTGCCGTGCTCCGGCAGCTCACCATCGAGGAGCAGCAGCGGCGGCGGATCAAACAGCTTTTCGGAAGCTACGTCTCCTCTGCGGTTGTGAACGAAATGGTGGAAAAAAGCTCCCCGCCGCAAACCGGCGGTGCCGAGGTCGAAATTACCGCTTTTTTTAGCGACATCGTCGCATTTTCGCCTCTTGCGGAAAACCTCTCTGCGAAGGATCTTGTCGAGCTGATGTGCCAATACCTCGGCGAGTGCACAGAGGCGATCATCGGAGCTCAAGGGACGCTGGACAAATACGTTGGCGACGCGATCCTCGCGATGTTCGGCGCGCCCCTGGCCTGCCGCGACCATGCGGCGGCAGGCTGCCGCGCGGCCATCGCCTTGCAGGCCGCACAGGCGCACCTCCGCCAGCGCTGGACCGATGAAGCCCGATGGCCCGAAGCGGCACGAAAAATGCAGACGCGCGTCGGGCTTCACACCGGCTTGGCGATCGTGGGAAACATCGGATCCGAGCTGCGCTTCAACTACACGATGATGGGGGATACCGTGAACCTCGCGCAGCGGGTCGAGTCGGCCGCCTCGCACTACGGCGCCGGCATCCTCGTCTCGGGAGATACCCAAGCGGCGGCTTTCCAATCTGATCCGGGCCTGGTTTTCCTCGCCATCGACCGCGCAACCGTGCCTGGGCGCACCCATCCGGTCGAGCTTTGGGAGCTGTTGGGCTCCGGAGACGATGCCCGCAAGCTCCATGCAGAAAGCATTGGGCTCTACGAGGAGGCAAGGCGGCACTACATGCGCGGATCCTGGCGCGAAGCAAGCGATGGCTTCCTTCGAGCCTCAAACGCAAGCGATCCCCACAGAAAAAAACGTCCGGCGCAGGTCATGGCGGAACGTTGCATGCGGATGATCGGCCGCCCGCCGATCGATAACTTTGAGTTTCCCTTATCCAAAGAAGCAGGCGGGATCTTCGGAGAAAATAACGCTGAGAGCTAGAGCCCGTGGCTCACGAAGGCGTGCCGGGAGGGCTAAACTCGTTTTTGAGCAGCGCCAGCAGGTTCTGCATAGCCGTGCTGGCTGCAGGGAGCAGCTCGGCCATGCGCTCGAGGTTCTTTTCTGCGCCGGCAGCCTCGATCTGCGCGGCGATCCGGCTGAACGCCACCCCGCCGATGTTTGCGCTCGACCCTTTGAGCGTGTGCGCAAATTTTCTCGCTGAGGCGGAATCTCCGGCCGAGATGGCATCGGAAAGCTGCTCGAAGATCGGCGGGGAGTCGGCAAGAAATGCGTCGGCCACCTCGGCAGCGAATTCCCGGTCATCACCAGTTCGCTCGAAGAACCCCTTCCTGTCAAAATCCAGCGAGGTGCCCGCGCGGGCCGGGCGCTCGATGCTGTCCGCACGGGTGGTGCTGCGGGTGCTGCAGCGCTCGATGGCCGCCGCCAGATCATCCGCCGAGGCGGGCTTGGAAACATAATCGTTCATCCCGGCATCCATGCACCGGCTCCGGTCCTCGCTCATCGCATAGGAGGTCAGGGCGATGATCGGGATGGCAGGATTCAGGACACCAGAGGCCGGGTCACGAATGGTCCTCGTCGCGGCAAAACCATCTAGGACAGGCATCTGGCAATCCAGGAAGACCATGTCGTAAGGCATCCGGCAGAGGGACTCGATGGCTTCCTGCCCGTTGCTGACAGCGACAGCCACATGCCCGAGGTTCTCCAGCATCTTGATGGCGAGAGTCCTGTTGATCGGATTGTCCTCCGCCACAAGGATCGAAAGCCGCCTCCGGACAGGCGGCTTGCGAGGGGCGGAGGGGGCGGGATCCTCCTTGGCCGCCTGGGCGTTGGGCTTCTGGAACACTGCGGTAAACGAGAACGTCGAGCCTTCGCCCTCCTTGCTGGCAACTTCGATCTCCCCTTGAAACAGGTGGACAAGCTGCCGGCAGATCGCCAGGCCGAGGCCGGTGCCGCCGAACTTCCTCGTGATCGATGGGTCGGTCTGCGAAAATTTAGAAAAGATGTGCTCCAGCTTGTCCTCCGGGATTCCGATGCCGGTATCAGTGACCTGGAAGCGAAGGCTCACGGACGCTTCCGTTTCCGTGATGGGATCAACCTGCACCGTCACGCTGCCGCGATCGGTGAATTTGATGGCATTGCTGAGAAGGTTAAACAGGATCTGGCGGAGCCGCGCCGGGTCGCCGCGCAGGAATTGCGGGATCGCTTCAGCAACCGTGCAGACGACAGCCACCCCCTTCTTTTTTGCTTCCACAGCTAAGATATTGGCGGCGTCCTCGATCGTTGAGCGGATCGGAAAGTCGAGGGATTCGAACTCGATCTGCCCGGCCTCCCCCTTCGAGAAATCGAGGATGTCATTGATAAGGATCAGGAGGGAATCGCTGCAGAACCGGATCGCTTGGGCATACTCCAACTGCTCGGGGCTGAGCCCGGTATCCAGGAGCAGATCGGTCATTCCGATCACCCCATTCATCGGGGTGCGGATCTCATGGCTCATGTTCGCGAGGAGCTCGCTCTTGGCTTGGTTTGCGGAGTCGGCCCGAACGACCGCTTCGGCCAGCTTGGCCTCCAGGGTTTTTCGGTCCGAAATGTTTTCCTTGATCGCAATAAAATGGGCGATCTCGCCGCGGGCGTTGAGGACCGGCGAGATCGTCGCCGCCTCCCAATACAAGGTGCCATTCTTGCGCCGGTTGTGAAACTGGCCCCTCCAGGTTTTCCCGGAGGTGATCGTTGCCCAGAGCTGCTGGTAATAGGCTACCCCTTGCTCGCCAGACTTCAGAATGCTGGATGGGCCGCCGACCGCCTCGTCCACCGTGTAGCCGGTGTTGATTTCAAAGGCAGGGTTGACATATTCGATCTGCCCTTGGGGGCTCGTAATGACGATGATATTGGCGCTTTGCTCAACGGCCGCCCGCAAGGTGCGCAGCTCCTCTTCTCGCTGGCGGCGCGTGGTGATGTCGCTCAGGACGAGGCGGATTTCCGGAGTGTTGATCTCTTCGCTCCGGGCGGCTGTCGCTGACAGGTTGACCCAGAACACCGTGCCGTCGGGCTTCACCATCCGCAAATCGCAGCTCTGTGGCTTGCACGTCTCGAGCAGCTCCTTGCGGTGCCGGAAAAAGATATCCTGGTCCTCATTGAGGATGAACTGGGAGATCATATGCTGCCCCATCGCGGGCCTCGACAGGCCGAGCATCGTCGAGGCGGTGAGGTTCGCCTCCTGGATTGCCCCCTGCTCGCTGACGGAGACATAGCCCACCGGGGCGAGGTCGTATAGGTCGAAATAGCGAGAGCGGGAGGAGTTGAGCTCCCCATGGGCCCGTAGCAGCTCATCGTTTTGCATCTCCAGCTGGATCTGCTGCACGCGCAGCTCGTGCAGCATCTGCCGGGTGGCTTCCGGAGACAACCCCTGCTCCGGCACGTGCGGGTCATCTTTTCTGGCCGCCTCTTCAGCCCGCCGGCGGAAAACCTGCGGAGTTGTAGATTCCATGACCTTGAGCACCTTGTTCATATCTCTTCCCTCCCTTGCTTACCGGAATCTCCCGCATCGAACAAGGCCTATCCAACCTGATCTGCGCCGACAAAACCCAGCTGGTGGACCGCATCAAGAAGCCATGGTCCTTTTCCGGGGCGAATCGAAGAGCTCCGAAAAAGTTGCAGGCCGCCGCAACGAAAGTTACGACGGCCTGCTGTTCCCCCCAGAACATGTTTCAACTTACGCGGGCGTTTTGGAAGCGCAAGTAATATTTTTAAAAAGGGAGAATTTTTTTCGAGCGGGCAGGTGAGATGTCATCGCTGGGGTGAGGGATCTTGGCGGTGGACACCTGCGGCGACTTTGAGGCGGAGGCCGTTGAGGCGGATGAATCCGGTTGCGTCATCCTGGTTGTATGCCTGGGTCGGGTCAGCCTCCATCGTGGCCATGTGCGGGTTGTATAGGCTGAGCGGGCTCTTGCGTCCGGCTGCGTGGATGCCGCCTTTGTAAAGCTTCACGCGCACGGTGCCGGTGACGTGCTTCTGGGAGTCGGTGACGAGCGCCTGGAGGGCCTCGCGCTCGGGAGCGAACCAGAACCCGTTATAGACAAGAGCGCTGTATTTTGGGATGAGGCCGTCGCGGAGGTGCATGACTTCCCGGTCCATCGTGAGCGACTCCATCTGGCGGTGCGCAAAATGGATGATCGCGCCGCCGGGGGTCTCATAGACTCCGCGGCTCTTCATGCCGACGAACCGGTTCTCGACCATGTCCACCCGGCCGACTCCATGCGTGCCCCCCAGCATGTTGAGGCGGCGCATCACGCCGAGTGGGCTGAGCGGCTCGCCGTTGACCGCGACGCAGCTGCCTTTTTCAAACTCCAGCTCGACGAGTTCCGGCTTGTCGGGCGCATCCTCAGGGAAGACCGAGAGGGTGGTGAAGTAGCCGCGGTTTTTCAGGTCGCCGGCGTCATACCATGGGTCTTCAAGAATCCCTGCCTCGTAGCTGATATGGAGGAGGTTCCTGTCCATCGAATACGGCTTTTTCGCGCTGGCGGCGACCGGCACGCCATGCGCCTCGGCATACGCAATCATCTCTGCCCGGCCGGGAAACTTTTCGCGGAACCGGGCATCCCGCCACGGCGCGATGACCTCGATATCCGGGGCGAGCGCGGCGGCGGTCAGCTCGAAGCGGACCTGGTCGTTGCCTTTCCCGGTGGCGCCATGCGCGACCGCCGCTGCGCCCTCCGCCCGCGCGATCTCGACCATCCGCTTGGCGATCAGCGGCCGGGCGATGCTCGTGCCCAGAAAATACTGCCCCTCGTAAACCGCCCCGGCCTGCAGCATCGGAAAAATGAAATCGCGGGCAAACTCCTCTTGGAGGTCATCGACGTAGCATTTCGACGCGCCTGTCCGGAGCGCCTTCTCCTCCAGCCCGTCGAGCTCCTCGCCCTGCCCGACATCCGCGCAGAAGGCGACGATCTCGGCCTGGTAGGTTTCCTTCAGCCAGCTCAAAAGGACCGAGGTGTCGAGCCCGCCGGAATACGCAACAACAATTTTTTTCATAACGCGGAAAAGATTGGCTGGAACCAGGGGGTTTCGCAACCCGCGAGAACAGAAAACTTTTTGAGCGAGGCGCGCGGGGAAGTGCTCCTGGCGCGCCTTATTCCGGCTGAGAATTTCCCGGGTTATCCCGCTCTCCGTTGCGATCCAGGCGGGTGCGGAGGGTTGCGCGGGTGATGCCGAGCAGCTTGGCGGCGCGGACCTGGTTGCCATGTGTCCGCTCCATGGCGCGGAGCGTGAATTCGCGTTCGATCCACGGCAGGAGCGCGAGGGAGGGGTCTCCTGCTGCGATCTCAAAAAGGGCATCGATTGCGCGGCCTTTGGTCACGGGCCCGCCCGCCTCGCAGGCTTGTGGTGCGGACTCCAGGGGCTGGCCGAGCGGGATGTCCTTCGGGAGGAGGATATCCGCCGTGGCGAGCACGGCAGCGCGCTGCATCGTGTTCTCCAGCTCGCGGACGTTGCCCGGCCACTGGTAGGCTTCCAGAACCCGGATCGCCTCCTCGGAGAGCTTGAGCGGCGGACGGTGCTTCTGGTTCGTGATTTTTTGCAGGAAGTATTCCGCCAGGAGGGTGATGTCCTCCGCCCGTTGGCGGAGCGGCGGGAGGTGGATGCGCACGACGTTGAGGCGGTAGAAGAGATCCTCGCGAAACGCGCGCCTGGAGACTTCCTCCTCGAGGTTTTTATTCGTTGCGCAAACGATGCGGACGTCGGTCCGGATCGTCTCGCTTCCGCCGACGCGAGAGAACTCGCCTTCCTGCAGGACGCGCAGGATCTTGCTTTGGACATGCAGCGGCATTTCCCCGATTTCGTCGAGGAAAAGCGTGCCCCCGTCGCTTTGCTCGAAGCGTCCGATCCGCTGGATGTGCGCGCCGGTGAACGAGCCCTTCTCGTGCCCGAAGAGCTCGCTCTCGAGGAGGTTGTCCGGGATGGCAGCGCAGTTGATGGCGAGGAAGCTCTTGCTGCTGCGCGCGCTGTAGTTGTGGATTGCGCGTGCGACCAGCTCCTTGCCCGAGCCGCTTTCGCCGGTGATCATGACCGTCGCCTCGCTCCCCGAGACGCGCCCGATCATTTTGAAGACCTGCTGCATGGCATCGGATCGGCCCACGATGTCCTCGCGATGCTGCTCGACGGTGAGCTGCGGGGAAAATGCGCTTGCGCTGCGGAGCTCGGAGGCGGCCTGGAGCGCCGAATCCACGACGACCTTCAGGTTGAACGGGAGCTGCTCCTTGCGGACGAAATCAAACGCCCCCATCTTCATCGCCTCGATCACCGACTGCGTGGTGCCGAACGTGCTCGTGAGGATGACCATTGCATTCGGCGAGTGCTTGCGGATCCTTGCGAGCAGCTCGAGCCCGGTAAACGGGTGGAGGTTCATCTCCGCAAGAACAAGCGCAGGCTGCTCCAGGCAGAACGTCTTGTAGGCGGCTTCCGAGGAGGTTTCCTGAATCACCCGGGCGGCAGGCCCATCCAACTGGTGCTGCGCCCAGTCGAGAAAGTCGGTTTCCCTGTCGACAAGAAGGATCGTCTGCTGGTTCGCCATGTCGTGAAAGTTTAACGGCCCGCCATCAAGGCGGGTTGGGGCTGGAAATGCACGGCTTTTCTGATTGACCAGGGTCAGCCAAGGATCTGTGCGATGTGTGGAGAAAAGAGGTCCGGCTCAAGCAGGAACGAGTCGTGGCCTTTTCCCGAGTGGACGGTGATCCATGTGACCGGCACATGCGCCGTCTCGAGCATTTTCACGAGGTGCCCCTGCTCGAGCGGCGGGAACGAGGCATCGGAATCAATGCTAAAGATGAGGAACCGGTGGTCCTTGCTGCGGGAGAAGAGGTCGTCTTGTCCGTCTGCACCGGCTTCGGCCGCCAGGTCAAACCACTGCCACGCATCGAGGATTCGCAAATAGGTATTCGCGTCGAACCGCCGGACGAACTTGATTCCTTGGTGGAGGAGATACGACTCCACCGGGTGGTTCATCTCATACCACCCGAACGGCGACTTGTGGTCGGTCACGTCCCCGCGCGCCCGGGCGTGGAGGTCTTCGAGGGAGACAAATGTTTTGTGTGCGATCCTGCGCGCGGCGGCGAGCCCGTCGCGGGGCGGGCGCTTCGGGTCGTAAGCTCCCCCAAGGAATGCCGGATCCAGCTCGATCGCCGTAATCTGCTCGAAATTCATCAGCCGTTGGAGAACGGTCGTTTCGGAGCCCGAGGCGATCGGCACCAGGATCTTCACCCGCTCAGGGTGCCTGGTGGCGAGGCTCAGGCACAGGTATCCGCCAATCGAAGCGCCGACCGCCGCATGCAGGACCTTGATCTCGAGATGGTCGAGAAGCTTGATCTGCGAATCCACGATATCGGCAATCCGGATCACCGGAAAATCCGCCCCCCAGTGGCTCGGGCCGTTCATCGAAGCGGGGCCGGTGGATCCGTAACAACCGCCGAGATAGTTCGCGCAAATCACAAAAAACTTATCGGTATCGAGCGCCTTTCCTGGCCCGATAAAGGCGTCCCACCACCCCTCGTGGAGGTCCTCTGTCCAACGTCCGTCAAGCCCCGGAACCTCTGGATTTCTCCCCGCCGCATGCTGGCTCCCGGTCATCGCATGGAAGACAAGGATCGCATTCGACCGATCGAAGTTCAGCTTGCCATACGTCTCATACGCGAGGGTGAACCGCTCGAGAACGGACCCGCAGCGCAGCTCGAACGGCACGCCTTTGTGTTCAAAAAAGCGCGTGCGCACACGCCCGATCGCGCCCGCACAATTGCCCGTGGCAACTCCTTGGGAAACCGTTAATTCTGCGTAGCTGCGCGCGTTTTTAGGCATTGATGCGCCTCCTCGTGGAGCAAGCTTACTGGCTCGCGGCCTGCTTTCCGTCGGCCACATCCAGCGCCTGGTTGATGTCCTCGAGGATGTCTGCAATGTTTTCGATTCCGATCGAGAGGCGGATGTAATCCTGCGTCACTCCGGTCGTCTCCTGTTCCTCGGGGGTCAGCTGCTGGTGGGTCGTCGAGGCCGGGTGGATGACGAGGCTCTTCGCATCCCCGATGTTTGCGAGGTGCGAGAGCAGCTTGACCGAGTTGATGAATTTTTTTCCGGCCTCGAGTCCGCCTTTGATGCCAAACCCGACGATGCCGCCGAACCCGCCATGGAGATACTTGGCAGCGGTCGCGTGGTTCGGGCTGTCCTCGAGCCCGGGATACGTGACCCACGCGACCGAGGGATGGCTTTTCAGGTGCTTCGCCACGGCGAGCGCGTTTTCCGAGTGCCGGCGGATTCGCAGAGGCAAGGTCTCGAGCCCCTGCAGGAACTGGAAGGCGTTGAACGGGCTCAGCGCCGCGCCGATATCGCGCAGGAGCTGCACGCGAACCTTCAGGATGAACGCGACATTCCCCATCCCAGGCACGTTGCCGAGCGCATCCCAGAAGATCAGCCCGTGGTAGCTCGGGTCCGGCTCGGTGAACTCGGGGAAAAGCCCGTTGTTCCAAGAGAATTTCCCCGAATCCACGATCACCCCGCCGATCGAGGTCCCGTGGCCGCCGATGTATTTCGTGGCCGAGAGGACGACGATGTCCGCGCCGTGGTCAATCGGCCTGACCAGGCCGACCCCGACCGTGTTGTCCACCACCAGCGGAATCCCAGCCTCGTGCGCAATTTTTGAGAGCGCCTCGAAATCCGGCACGTCGAGCTTCGGGTTGCCGATCGTCTCGGCGTAGATGGCCCGGGTCCTCGGAGTGATCGCCTTGCGGAACGCCTCGGGATCATGGGAGTCCACGAAAACCACCTTCCGGCCGAGCTTCGGAAACGTGTAGTGGAAGAGCTGGTAGGTCCCGCCGTAGAGGTTGTTCGCCGAGACGATCTCGTCGCCGACCTGCGTGATCCCCAGCAGAGCAAACGTCGTGGCCGACTGCCCGGACGCGACGGCGAGGGCGCCAGTGCCTCCCTCCAGCGCGGCCATCCGCTTCTCGAAGACATCCGTCGTCGGGTTCATCAGCCGCGTGTAGATGTTCCCAAACTCCTTCAGCGCAAAAAGGTTTGCGGCGTGCTCGGTGCTTTTGAAAACGTAGGAGGTCGTCTGGTAAATCGGAACGGCCCGCGAACCGGTCGTCGGATCAGGAACCTGGCCGGCATGGAGAGAGAGAGTTTCGAAACGATGTGGCATCATGGGGATACCTTGGACGAATCGGAAGAAATGTTCAAAGACGTTTTCGCTGTCTTTTCAAACTCCTCCAGCGAGAGCCCGCGAATCTCCACCGTCTTGCGCTGGTTGGTCTGCCCTGTCACCACGGACACCGCATCCTTCGGCAAGCCAAGCTGCGCGGCAAGAAATTGGCACAACCGCTTGTTGGCGCGGCCATCCTCAGGCGGAGACTGCACGCGGATTTTCAAGTCGTCGCCCAGCCATCCCGCGATCTGATCCCGCGATGCGTTCGGCACGACCTTGATTCCGATCCTGCAAGTGTTCACACGATTTCCACAGTTCCGAGTTTTTGTCACATGATACCAATCACCCCTTCGCCAGCTTCTTCATCGGCCTGCTCATCTCCGCAGTCCGCAGCAGCGCCCGCTGCCGCATGGTTTTCCCGACCTGAACTTCACGGCGGCGCGGGGGGCTGTCCTTTTCAAGCTGGCCGCTCAGGGAACCTTTTGCGCGCCCTCCAGGTAGCTCGCCCTCGCCCTGGCAAGCACCTCGTCGGTCAGGTTCATCCGCTGCATGAGGTCGGGTGGCAAATCCGACGTGATGACTTGGATCGCGAGGTTGTCGATGATCAGAAACTCGGAGAGATAAATGATCAGCGCCAGGTAGTTCACATCGTCGCCCCTGATCGGCGAGTGGTGGCGCCCGATCCCCTCCGACAAGGTCTTCGGAAAGTTCCATTTCCGGCAAACCCGCATCCCGACCTCGCAGGCATCGAGCCAGAGATACTCGGGGCTGCTTCCTGCGGAGCCGCCCTCAGGAGGGAGATTGTCCAGCGGGGCGGCCCACTGCTCGGCCGCCACGGCGATGACCAGCCGCCCGATGTTGTGCAGGAGCCCGCCCAGCTTGCAAACCTCCTGGTCTTTTTTTGAAGCGCCGGAGGCCTTGGCAATGGAATAGGCGGCGCCGGAAACCTTGCTCGAATGCTTGAAATAGCCGGCAAGATTCTTCAGGCGGCCAAAATGCGAGCGGACGATCTTGTTCGAGTAGGCGACGAGGAGGAAATTTGACAGGTTGAGCATCCCGAGCGACAGCACGGCATCGCCGATCGTCTCCACCCTTCCGCATTGGCCATAGAACGGCGAGTTGGCGAGGCGGATCAGATCGGCGCAGAGGCCGGGATCGCTCGCGAGATTCGGCAGGATATCGTCGAGGGCGCAATTCGGGTCGGCGAGAGTTTCCCGAAGCTTCAAGGCAGTGGTCGGCAGCGTCGGCAGCGATCGGATCTGTTCGGACACCCTCACGGAAAACTCTTCGGCGGTAAGTGGCGATGGCATTTTCAATTTCCGGGCTAGCCCGGCCGGTTCGCTTTGATGAATGCCCGCAGCGCCCTGCCGACTTTTTCTACTTCCAGGGTCAATTTGCCGAGGGAATCTGCCCCCTTCTGCACATCCTCCGCCGCCCCGGAGCGCTCGATAGCTAATGCCACCTCGTACGCGCGGGTCGCCCCCCATTGGCTGAAGGTGGTCTTGATGGTATGCGCCGCAACCCGGAGTTTTTTGGCATCCCCCTCCTTGATCGCGAGCTGGATCCCCGCCAGGTAGCCATGCACATCCTTGCACCCCATCTCGGCCATCTCTACGGCAAACGCCGTGTCTCCGTTCAGATCCTCCAGCAGGACGCCAGTATCGATAACAAATTCCTCTCCCGCTTGCTCGTCTTGATCCGGAGCCGTCTTTGCATGGCTGCGGCAGACGGGAGCTCCCAGCATGTGGGTCACCTCTACCAGGGCCTCTTCCAGCTCCCGCTTTCTGATCGGCTTTGTCAGGTAGCCATCCATCCCAGCAGCCAGGCACAGCTCGCGGTCCCCGTCCAAAGACATGGCCGTCGTGGCATAGATGATCTGGTGGAGCCCGGTTGCTTTCTCCGCCTCCCTGATTGCGTGGGTGGCCTGCAAGCCGTCCATTTCCGGCATGTTGACGTCCATCAGAATCAAATCAAAAGCCATGCGGTTCCAGGCGGCGAGAACACCGAGGCCAGTCGTCACCATCTCCACCTGGCACTGCATGTTCTGCAGATGATGGCACGCGACCATCTGGCTGGTCATGTTATCCTCTGCGATCAAGATTTTCAGGCCATACCCCTTCGAAGGCTGAGATCCGGCAGGGCCGCCCTGCGGAAGGCCTGGCGCTTCCTGGCGATTCTGGCCTCCAGATCGTTGCGAAGCTCCGGCACGGCCGGGATTCCCGGAACTGCTCGCTGGCGCCGGCGCGCTCGCGCGCTGAAAACGCGCCGTGAAAAAAAATGTGGACCCCTTGCCGACCTCGCTCTCCAGCCAGATTTTACCACCCATCATGCGGATCAGCTGGGCCGAGATCGTGAGCCCGAGGCCCGTCCCCCCATGGCGCCTGGCCACCGACTCGTCCGCCTGGGAGAAGGATTCGAAAATCTTTTCGCGCTTCTCGATCGGGATCCCCTCCCCGGTATCCGTCACCTGGAACATCAGGCACACATCGGCCGGCGTTTCCTCCTTGACCGTGACGAGGAGCACGACTTCGCCAGTCTCAGTGAATTTGATGGAGTTGCCCAGCAGGTTGATGATGATCTGGCGGAGCCGCCCCGCATCGCCGACCAAGACCGAAGGGACATCCGGGACGATTTCAAACCTCAGATCGATGCCCTTCTCCCTCGTCCGGGTGGAGAGCAGCTTCACCGCCTCCCCCAGGCAGATTTCCGGACGGAATTCGATGAGGGCGAGCTGTTGTTTCCCCGCCTCGACCTTGGAAAGATCCAGGATGTCATTGACGATGGTCAGGAGGGCCTCGGCGGAATCGCGGGACACGCTCAGGAACTCGCGCACGCGCGGCAGATCGTGAGTCTCGAGCGCCAGATCGACCATGCCGATGATGCCGTTGAGCGGAGTCCTCAGCTCGTGGCTCATCATCGCCAGGAACATACTTTTTGCGTCGTTCGCCTGTTCGGCAGCGAGCTTGGCAACCTCCAGCTCCGCCGTGCGCTCGCGGACTTTTTCCGCGAGGATCGCCCCCTCATGCCTCAGGCGATGCTCCAGCAGCTTGTGCTGCGAAATATCCTCGTAAAAAGAAAACAGGTGCTGGAGCTTTTCCTTTCCCGACCGGACTGCGGCCACCGTCTGCCGCACCCAAAGCCGCTGGTCATCCTTGCAGGTCATCGGGTATTTCAGCTCGTATCCGGGCCGGACATCCGCGAGCACCTCGCCAAGCATCTGGGCTTCTTCCGGCCTCAGCGCAGCATCGGTGAGCGCGGACATCGGCAAGCCAGCCAATTCCTCCAAGGACAACCCGGTGAACCCGCAGAGCGCGCGGTTGGCCTCCAGGATTTTCAGGCTCACGGGATCAATGAGCGCAACCCCCACAGGAGAAAACTCGAACATCAGCGCAAAGTCTTGCTTGGAGACATGCAAATCCATGGACAGCAGCTCCACGTCGGTCGCATCCTCAACGAATCCAATGAGGCATCGATCCTCATTCATTCGCACCACCTGGAGATAGAAATCCCCAACCCTCCGCTCCCCGTCCAGCCGGGTAAAGGGGATCCGGCGGCACACCCTGGAGCGGTCGTGCTGCAGCTGCGCAATCAGGCTGGCCAAGGCCTCGATGCTCTCCGGTTCGACATGCAGCCCGCATGCCATCCAAGATACCCCGATCACCTGAGAGCGGTCCAAACCGGTGAACTTTTCCCAGGCGGCATTGACCTGCATGAACTGCAGCGTTTCGAAATTGCAGATGAACTGCGGCACCGGCCCCAGGTCAAATACCGCCCATGGCACCGTGGCATCCATGGTGCTCATGCGCCGCCTTTCCTGCCGGGCTCTCCGGGCGGGTGGGCGGCCCCATCGACCAGGTGGGTCAGCGTGCGGCACGCTACCACGTAGCCCAGCTTGGTTCCCTTCAAAAACTCCTCTTGAAGCAGCTGGAGCATGCGCGCATTGGCCTCCGCCGCAGTATCCCCTTCGGCCGTCCTCTGCAGCTCCGGCACATATTGATAATGCCGCCCGCCCACCTCCCACTCCACAGTGAGCACGACGGCAAGATCCGTCTCATTGACGCGAACATAAGGCTGCGCCAGCATCTTCTCCACCATCTCCCGCACCTCCGCCTTGCGAAAGGGTTTCAGCAGGCAGTCGTTCGCCCCCATCCGCATCGACTGGCTTGTCATCTGCCGATCCAGAGAGCTGCTCGTGACGACAATCGGCAGCCTCATCGCGTCATACACTTCGCGCACCTGCCTCAAAAAATCCAGGAGGTCGCCCTCGGGAAACAGATAGTCGGCAAACACCATATCGAAAGGCTCCGAGCGAATGGCATCCCACCCGAGCGCCAAGCTGGGGGCGATGCGAACTTCGCACAGCCCGTCCAGGAATCGCATCATGAGATGCTGCGACATCTGGCTGTCCTCCACGTATAAGATCCGCTTCATAAATCAGCCGATGATTCCCACGGCGCGGAACTTGTCCTCGACGAACCGGAAGTGGCGCTCGGGGGCGCATGCGTTCTCGATATCGGCAGCGGTGAGGTGCTGCGAGACGGCCGGTTCTCCGGCGAGGTTCTTCGCCAGCCCGCCGCCTTCCTTCCAGGTTTTCATGGCCGCGCGCTGGACCGCCTCGTAGGCGTCCTTCCGCTCCATGCCGCGCTCCGTGAGCATCAGCAGGGCGGCCTGGCTGGCGTAGAGGCCGCCGGTGATCTCCATGTTGCGCTTCATGTTTTCCGGGTAGACGAGCAGGTTGGCAACAAGCTTCGTCAGGGTGACGAGCATGTAGTCCACCAGCGTGCAGCTATCGGGAAGGATGATCCTCTCGACCGAGCTGTGGCTGATGTCGCGCTCGTGCCAGAGGGCGACGTTCTCGAGGGCAGCCATCGCGTTGCCGCGGACGACCCTGGCGAGCCCGCTGAGGCGCTCGCCGGTGATCGGGTTCCGCTTGTGCGGCATCGCGGAGCTCCCCTTCTGCCCGGCGCTGAAATACTCCTCGACCTCCAGAACCTCGGTGCGCTGGAGGTGGCGGAACTCGGTGGCCCACCGGTCAATGCTCGAGGCGATCAGCGCAAGCGTCATCATGAACTCGGCGTGCCGATCGCGCTGGAGGATCTGGGTCGAAAGCGGCGACGGCTTCAATCCAAGGCTTTCGCAAACCGATTTTTCAACCTGCGGGTCGAGGTGGGCGTGGGTGCCGACAGCCCCGCTGATCTTGCCCACGCGGATCCGCTCGCGCATCTGCTGCAGGCGCTCGAGGGCGCGGGAAAACTCGTCATACATCAGGGCGAGCTTGAGCCCGAACGTGATCGGTTCGGCGTGGATCCCGTGGCTGCGGCCGATCATCGGGGTGAGCTTGTGCTCGACCGCCCGCGCGGCCACCGCCACTCGGAGGGCAACGATGTCCCGGGCCAGAAGGTCGCAGGACTCGAGCATCTGGACCGCCAGGGTGGTATCGAGAAGGTCCGAGGACGTGAGGCCCTGGTGGATCCAGCGCGCGGCGGGCCCGACGCGCGAGGCGACGTCCTCGATAAACGCGATCACATCATGGTTCGTCCGCTTCTCGATCTCCTTGACCTGGTCGATATCGAAAGCTCCTTTTGCCCGGATCTCGGCCGCGTCCTCGCGCGGGATTGTTCCGAGCTCGGCCATCGCCTCGCAGGCGAGGGTCTCGATTTCGAGCCAGATTTCGAGCTTGCGTTGTTCGGTCCAGAGAGACCGCATTTCGGGGAGGCTATAGCGTTCGATCATGGAAGCCCGGCATTTTAGCCACAGAGATCACAGAGATCACAGCGGAAACATCAGAAACTTTTTTTATTTGCAGCTCCTTTCCCCGTGAGGCAGCCCGAAAAAACGGGCCGCGTTGTCGAAGCAGACGTCGCGGACGAGGCGCCCGAGCAGGGGGATGTCGCGGGGGAGCTCGCCGCGATCGACCTCGCTGCCGATGATGTTGCAGAGGATCCTGCGGAAGTATTCGTGGCGCGGGTACGAGAGAAAGCTGCGCGAGTCGGTGAGCATCCCCACGAACCGCGAGAGGAGGCCGAGGCTCGAGAGCGCGTTGATCTGCCACTCCATGCCTTCCTTCTGATCCAGAAACCACCACCCGCTCCCGAACTGGATTTTTCCCGCATGCGAGCCGTCCTGAAAATTTCCGATCATCGTGCCCATGGCATAGTTGGAGGCGGGGTTGAGGTTGTAGAGGATCGTCTTCGGGAGCTCGTCCGTCCGGTCGAGGGCATCGAGGTAGCGGGCGAGCGAGGCGGCCTGCGGCCAATCGCCGATCGAGTCGAACCCGGTGTCCGGGCCGAGCGCCCGGAAGAGCCGGGTGTTGTTGTTCCGCTGCGCGCCGAGGTGGAGCTGCTTAACCCACCCTCGCCGCGCGTCGAGGCGGCCAAAAAATGTCATGAGGTATGCCGCAAAGGCGTCCTGCCCGGCGGTGTCGGCCGCCTGGCCATCGCGCGCCCTGGAGTAGATCCCGGCGGCCTCGTCCCCCGTGCAGGCGTCGCCGAAGCAGTGGCTGAGCCCGTGGTCGGAGAGGCGGCATCCGTTTTCGTGAAAGAATGCGTGGCGGCTTTCGATCGCATCCAAAAAATCCTGAAACGTCGCGCAGGCATGCCCGGAGACGGCGCAAAGCTTTTCGAGCCACGGCCCGAAAACGTCCGGGCGGTCGACTGCGAGCGCCCGGTCCGGCCGGAATGTCGGGTAGACCCGCGTGCGAAGGGTTTTTTCGCTGTCGAGCTTCCTGTGATGTTCGAGCGTGTCGGTCGGGTCGTCGGTCGTGCAGACGACGGCGACGTTGCTGCGGTCGAGAAGCCCCCGGACGGAAAAGCCCGGCGAGGCGAGCATCTCGCTTGTCCGAACCCAGACCTCCTCGGCCGTGGATCCGTCCAAAAGCACATCCACATCAAAATAGCGGAGCAGCTCGAGATGGGTCCAATGGTGGAGCGGGTTGCGCAGGGTGAACGGAACCGTCTCCGCCCACGCCTGGAATTTTTCGCGGGGCGTCGCGCTGCCGGTGCAGAGCCGCTCGGCAACTCCGTTCGTCCGCATCGCGCGCCACTTGTAATGGTCGCCTGCGAGCCAGACCTCAAAAAGATCCGCAAACCGGTGATCCCGGGCGATCTGGTCGGGCGGCAGGTGGGTATGGTAGTCAAAGATCGGGAGGGCCTTCGCCGTCCCATGGTAGAGCTCGCAAGCCGTTGGAGAATGGAGCAGAAAATCTTCCGTGATATAGGTTTTCACCCCGGAAGAATCCCCCGGGCGCCGCCGCATGGCAATCCAATATCTAGGGGCGCCGCGCGCAGCACCCCCCCGCAGTTCCACATCCTAAACAGCCGGAGAAACAACGGGTTTTTTCGGTTGTTATTGCCTGCGGGCCGAAAATGGCCAACATCGGATTCATGTCAAAATCCGTTCCGATGCGTCCGAGGCTTTCTCCGAAGGCGACGCTTTCGTTTGCGATTGTCGCGAGCCAGTATAACGCGCAATACACGCAGGCGCTGGTGGACAACGCCCACCGCGAGCTGAGCTCCCTTGAGCCGGGCGCGACGATCAGCCTCGTCTCGTCCCCCGGCTCCTTTGAAATTCCCCTCATGGTCCAGACGCTCGCCGAGCTGGATCGCTACCAGGCGATCATCGCCCTCGGCGTCATCATCCAAGGGGAGACCTCCCACGCCACTCTGGTGGCCCAGGGAGTCACCCAGGCGCTCATGGATATTTCCCTCGCCAGCCGAATCCCCGTGATCCACGGAGTCCTCCTCCTGGAGGATGAGGCGCAGGCGCGCGCCAGGTGCCTGGGGCTGGACATCAACCGGGGAGTGGAGGCAGCCCGCGCGGCGGTGGCAGCAGCGCGCGCGATCCGCGACATCAAATAATTCCATGGGAGTTCGACGTGATGCCCGCGAGGCCGCAGTCCAGTATCTCTACCAGCGCGAGCTGCAAGGAGACGAAGGCGATGCTTTGCTCGAGGGGTTCTACCAGCTCCGGGGCCTCAGCCCGAGCGCGCGAAGATTCTGCGAATCCCTCCTCAAGGGCTGGATGGCGCACCGTGAGGAAATTGATGCCGCAATCCGCCAGCACGCTCGAAACTACGAGTTCTCCCGCCTCTCGGCAGTGGACCGGAACATCCTGCGCATCGCCTGCCAGGAGGTCCTGTTCTGCGACGACATCCCGGCAGCCGTCGCGATCAACGAAGCGATCGAAATCGCCAAGACATTCAGCACGGCGGAATCCGGAAAATTCGTCAACGGCGTGCTCGACAACATCCGCCGTTCCGGCCGCCAGCCGCAGCCCGGGTAAATCCCCCGGCATTGCCTCGACCTCATGCCGCTCGGATTTCTCAAGTCATTTGTCACGAAGTTCACGTCCCGTCCAGTTGACTGGGACGAGCTCGAGGAGGTGCTGATCCGCTCGGATATCGGGGTGCCGATGTCCCTGAAAATCCTTGAATCCCTGCGGGCGCGAGGGCGGGAGGTGACGGGCGAGACGGCCGCCGAGGTGACGCGCGAGGAAATCCTCAACCTCCTGCCCAGCTCGGCCCACCCGCTCCGCCCGCTGCCCTCGAAGCCGAAGGCGATCCTCGTCGTCGGGGTCAACGGCACCGGCAAGACGACGTCCTCTGCCAAGCTTGCGCACTGGCTCAAGTCTCACAACCACTCCTGCCTCCTTGTCGCGGCGGATACGTTTCGCGCCGCAGCGATCGAGCAGCTCGCAGCCTGGGGGGACCGCCTTGGCATCGAGGTCCTCAAAAGCCAATACCAGGGGGACTCCGCCGCCCTCTGCTACGATGCCTGGACGAGCGCGGCCAGGCGGAACATCGAGTTCCTCATCTGCGATACCGCCGGCCGCCTCCACACAAAAAACAACCTCATGCAGGAGCTCGCGAAAGTCTCCCGCACGCTCGCCAAACATGACGGCGACGCCCCGCACGAAAAATGGCTCGTCGTGGATGCCACCACCGGATCGAACGCCCTCGTCCAGGCAAAGGAGTTCCACAAGGCGATCTGCCTCACTGGGATCCTCCTCACCAAGCTCGACGGCAGCGGCAAAGGCGGCGTGGCGGTCGCCATACAGCACGAGCTCGGCATCCCAACCCGGTTCATCGGCACCGGAGAAAAGCCCGGCGACTTCGCCCCCTTCGACCGCGAGGCGTTCGTCAGCCGGATCGTCTAACCAAAATTCTCCGGGCCGGGCTACTCCGGGGATTCGTTCCAAAACTTGTTGAAGGCTTCGGTCCAGTCGCGGGATTCGACGCGCGCGCGCGCGGCGGCGCCCATCGAGGCCCGCAGCGACGGGTCTTCGACCAGGCGCCGGATGGCACCGGCGAGCTCGCCCGGATCGAGGGCCTTGGTGATGAATCCATCCCGGCCATGGTGGACGAGATCGCGCGGGCCGCCGACATCGGAGACGATGACAGGAAGGCCGCAGGCCTGGGCCTCCAGAACGACGTTGCCGAAGGTGTCTGTCGTGCTGGGAAAGACAAACAGGTCGGCGGAAGCATAGGCGATCGCCAGCTCCTCGCCGACGAGGTAGCCGGTGAAAATCGCATCTGGGAGGAGGCGCTTCATCTCCGCCATATACGGCCCATCGCCAACGATGATCGGGCGGGCGGAAGACTTCGACTCCGCCAGCTTCCGCGTCGCCGAGACCAGGACATCCAGATTTTTCTCCTTTGAGACGCGGCCGACAAAGAGCATCGCCGCCTCGCCATCGCGAAGCCCCCGGGAGGTCCAGAAGCCGGGATCCCGGCGCGAGGGGTGGAAGAGCCGGGAGTCGAGCCCGCGCGGGAGGATGCGGATCTTATCGCCCGAGATCCCGCGGTCGGCCCAGCATTTCCTGTAATCCTCGGAGTTCACGTAGATCACGTCGAGCTGGCTGTAAAACCAGTGCATGAAATTCCACGTGAGGGTCTCCATAAACGAGTCGTCAGTGAGGATGCGGACGTATTGCGGGAAGTCGGTATGGTAGATCCCGATCGCGCGGAGGCCGAGCACCTTGGCGGCAGCAAGCGCGCTCAGCCCGGTCGGGCCCGGCGTGCTGATGATGATCTCGGAAAACCGCCCGCGCTCGAGGTAGTCGAAGATCTGCAAGACCGGAGGGAAGCTCAGCCGCTGGAGCTCGTATTCCGGAATCTCAAACTCGCCGATCGGGCGAAAATTTTTGAGCGGGATCCCGTGATCGGCGACCTCCGACCGGCAGGTGACGACCGTGATATCGTGCCCGGCAGCCACCCCGGCCGCGGTCATCCTGCGGATTGTCGTCGCCACCCCGTTGACATCTTCCAGCGTGTCAGTGAACCACGCGCGCCTCCGGTTTTTCAAGATCTCCGGCACGCTGCCAGAAAGCGAGCAGGCCGCCTCGCGCAGCCACTCCCGCCGGGGGAGCCGGTAGGCGTGGAGATACGGGCTGAGCATCCCGACCACAGGGGCCAGCGGGATGATCGTCTGAATGCTCTCCAGAAATTTTCCGGCCGAGAGCTGCTGGATGAACTGGGTGATGAACCGGTAGCCGAGCTGGCTGGCGATGAGGTTCGCCATGAGGAACGCCCGGCGCTCGGGCTCGGGCACTCCGGCCGTCTCGCGGGCGAGCGCCGCCTTCATTTCCGGCTTCCCGAAGCAGGCGGCAAGGTCTTTCCAGAGCGAGCTCGTGCCCGCTTTCGCCATCTCGAAGATCTTCCCGCTGGCGATCCCCTGGGCAAGAAACCCGAGCTTGTCGCCAAGCGAGAACTCCGTCGGATCCTGGCCCTCCATGAAGCGCGAAAAAATCTTCTCCATGAGCCCGGTGGTCGGGTTGCCGGGCTTGCGGGCGAGGCGGGCCTTGGCGTATTGAAAGACCGTGCTGTAGGTTCCGTGGGCGAGGACGAGCGGGTTGCCCGGCTCCCCGCCTGGCGAGCACTCGCCAGCGCGGAGCCGCGCCAGGAACCCCGCCGCGTCGCCGCACCGGGGGACCTCGGTGAACGCCCGGGCCGGGCACGTGCCGCCATGGTCGTCCGAGCCTCCAACAAAAACCTTTTTCCAAGGATCCGCATGGGTTGGAGCGATCCCGGTGCGGGCATGAAAATCCTCGATTTGCCTGGGGGTCAGCGCGCCGAGGACCGTCGTGGCCAGCTGGCTGACCAGCGAGCTATACCGGCCGTTGATCCCTTCAAAGCACCGGAAAAGCAGCGCGAGCTTTTGCAGGTGGATCGGGGTGAGCTTTTCATTGACGCTCTGAAACGGGTGGGCGACCGCGTGCGCGATGCCCTGCTCAGACAGCAGCGCCTGCATATCATAAATGCTCTCGCGCGCGCCTTGGATCAGGCGGTGCTGGGCCTCCGTAATCCCCCAGACAAGAAGGTGGACCTTGCACTCGTCCTCCGGGAAATAGGCCGTGACCTCCTCGCCGATGATCACTCCCGGCAGGTGCGCGATCTCGAGGCATCCGCCAATCGTGTCGTGGTCGGTCAGCGTGACAAAATCCATGCCGGCCGCCCGGAGCCGCTTGTAGGTCTGGAGCGGCTCCGAATAGCTCGCCGGGAAATCCAGCCGCCGCAGGACCCAGTCCGCCGCACGGTCGCTGTGGCGGGAGTGGATGTGCAGGTCTGCGCGTGAGGTCGGAAGTGTCATTTTTGTGTCCGCATGCGGTTCACCCACCCGTCATAAGTCATCGCCTCGCGCGCGGCAAGCGCCTTGGATGCAAATCCCAAAATCTGGCGTCGGATTGGCGCGTGGTCCCAGTCGGGCGGGTGGATGCCGATCCGCACCAGGGGCTCGCTTGAGGTGGCGCGGAAGAGGAGGGCATTCCATGCGAGGCTGCACGTGCGCCGCCAGGCGGCACGGACGCTCCACACCTGGCTGCGCGAACGGTGGACGCGGCCGGAGCGGAGGTCGCTCACCGTCGCAATCCGCGTCGTATAATCAAATCCCGCCTCCTTGACCGCCTCCTCTGCGGCCCCTCCAAGCAGCCAGGCCGGCGCGATGAAGCCGGTGCAGGAAACGCCGCAGGCCTCGAGGGTGGCCCTTCCCCGGCGGAGCAGGTCGAGGGCGGCTGGCTTTTCCAAATCAAAAAACTCCCCCTCCCCCGCCGTGTAGGATCGGGTGATGAGGCGCTTCCAGGGGCCGTCGTCGCCCCGGCTTTCGCGAAGGTGATAATACCCGTGCAGCACGGCTTCCCTGCCGCTTGCCCGCCCGTCCCGCAGCCACGCTGCAAATTCCGGATCCCCGGAGATGAGCCCGCGCCGGTGGTGGTCTGGGATCACCAGCAGCGAAACCCGGGCGATCCCGGCCAGCTCGAGGTCGCCGAGAATTTCGCGCGCCTTCCCCCACGTCAGCGGGCTCACGTCGTGGATCGAAACCACCACCGCCGGACCAACTTCTTTATTCTCGCAAGATTTTTCCATTTGCCAAGAGGCCGTGATAGGGGAAACTAGGAGAAATGTCAGAAGAAAATCCGAAGCCGCCTCAAGACAACCGCAACCGCACGGGCGGTGGCAATGATCCGCAGATGAACTGGCGAGGGCTCGTCCTCTTCGCCGTCGCGATTTCCCTCATCGGGGGCGCGTTCATTTTCCGCGGGAACACCCTCGCCCAGACCGAGGCGATCCCGTATCCAAAATTCCTCGAGCTCGTCAAGGCGGGGAAGATCATCAGCACGGCCGAAGCCCCGCTCAAACTCGTCGTCGAAGAGGGTCGGAACACCCAGTATCTCGAGGGCAACGTCAAACAAAAATCGAAGACCACCGGCGAGGAGGCCGCCGTCCCGTTCCGAACGCCGATCTTTACATCGTTCAACGGGTCGGACATCCAGAAGGCGCTCGCCGAGGCCGGAATCACCCCCGCGATCGAGCCGAAATCCGACTACCTCGCGTCCGCAATCGTCAGCTTCCTCCCGATCCTTCTCTTCCTCGTCATCCTCTATTTTTTCTTCCGCTCGCAGATCCGCATGGCCGGAAAGGGAGCCCTGAATTTCGGAAAGTCAAAGGCCCGGATGATGTCGAAAGAAAAGAACCGCATCACCTTCAAGGACGTCGCCGGGGTCGAGGAGGCGAAGGATGAGGTCCAGGAGCTCGTCGAGTTCCTCAAGGATCCGAAGAGGTTTCAAAAGCTCGGCGGGCGGATCCCGAAGGGGATCCTCATGGTCGGCGCGCCGGGAACAGGCAAGACGCTGCTCGCGCGGGCAATAGCGGGCGAGGCGGACGTCCCGTTCTTCTCGATCAGCGGCTCGGATTTCGTCGAAATGTTCGTCGGGGTCGGCGCATCGAGGGTTCGGGACATGTTCGAGCAGGGAAAAAAGAATGCTCCCTGCCTGGTGTTCATTGACGAGATCGATGCGGTGGGCCGGCACCGCGGGCACGGGCTTGGCGGCGGGCACGACGAGCGCGAGCAGACGCTCAACCAGCTCCTGGTCGAGATGGATGGCTTCGACACCCAGGAGGGGGTCATCATCATCGCCGCCACCAACCGCCCCGACGTCCTCGACCCCGCGCTGCTCCGGCCAGGCCGGTTTGACCGGCAGGTGACCGTCAGCCTTCCAGACGTCAAAGGCCGAGAGGAGATCCTCAAGGTCCACGCAAAAAAAGTGAAGCTCGCCGAGTCGGTCGAGCTCGCGGTGATCGCTCGAGGAACCCCCGGCTACTCGGGCGCGGAGCTCGCCAACGTCCTGAACGAGGCCGCGCTCCTCGCCGCCCGTAAAGGGCTCAAGGCGATCGGCCAGCGCGAGCTCGAGGAGGCGCGGGATAAGGTCCGCTGGGGGAAGGAGCGCCGCAGCATGGCGATGAGCGAGCGCGAAAAAATCTCGACCGCTTGGCATGAGGCCGGCCACGCGATCGTCAACGTCCTCCTCGAGCACACCCACCCGCTTCACAAGGTGACCATCATCCCTCGGGGCCCCTACCTCGGAGCCACGATGTATCTCCCGGAGGGCGACAAATACTCGACCCAGCAAAAGGAGGCGCTCGACCTGCTCGCCGTCATGATGGCCGGGCGGATCGCGGAGGAAATGTTCACCAACGACGTCTCGAACGGCGCGGCGGGCGACATCCGCCAAGCCTCCCAGCTCACCCGCCGCATGGTGTGCGAGTGGGGGATGAGCTCGCTCGGCATGATCAGCTTCAGCGAGGGGAACGACTACGTCTTCCTCGCCCGGGAAATGTCCCGCCCGCGCGAGTATAGCGAGGCGACCGCCCAGCAGATCGATGTCGAGGTCAAGCGCATCATCGACGAGGCCTACCATCGCGCCACCGTCCTCCTCGAGGCCAACCGCGCGAAAGTCGAGACCATCGCCAAGGCGCTCCTCGAATTCGAAACTCTCGACGCCTCGCATATCAAAGAGATCATCGAGTTCGGAGAGATTAAGAACCCTCCGAAAATGGAAGCCTTGCCCCCGCCGCTTCCCCCACCTCCGGCCGACTCCGCCCCTGAGCCGCCGGAACCCATCAAGCCGGAATTCCCGTCCAGCGGGCTCGCCTCCCCGGCTCCGGCATAAGGAGACGTCAATGCGCCTAGGATGTTAGAATCCCCCGCTGCCTGGGCGATGGCCTATGGCGCGGCGGTTTGCATTGGGCTGAGCAAAACCGGGTTTGGCGGCGTTGGGATGCTGGCGGTGCTACTGATGGCGCAGGTGATGCCCGCCAGGGAATCTACCGGGGCGGTGCTTCCGCTTCTGATTGCTGCCGACCTGTTTGCCATCAGGGCGTTCCGGAAGTTCACAGTCTGGAGGCACCTGAGAAAAATGCTGCCTGCTGCGGTTGTTGGGATTGCCTGCGGGTGGCTGCTGATCCCGCATTTGTCCTCAAAGCTTTTTGGCCCGCTGATCGGGTGGATGGTCATCGTTCTGGTTGCGCTCACAGCTGCGCAGAAGCTATCCGGCCGGCTCTCGGCGACAGCCGCCGAGCACCCGTCCATTGCGTGGCCGGTTGGCTGGGCCGCCGGGGTCACGACGATGCTCGCGAATGCGGCCGGCGCAGTGATGACGATATATCTTCTGGCCTGCCGGCTGCCGAAATACGAGTTTGTCGGAACCGCCGCCTGGTTCTTTTTTATTGTCAATGTGATCAAGGTGCCCTTCAGCGCATCGCTTGGACTGATCAACGGGCAGTCGCTCCTGCTGAACCTGCTCCTTTTTCCCGGGATCTGCGTAGGAGTTGCAGCCGGGAGGTTTTTTCTCGGGAAGATCAACCAGCAGGCATTCGAGTGGTTGATGATCTCGCTCTCGCTGGCCGGCGGGCTCAAGCTCGTCCTGACCGCCTGAGCCCTGCCGCGCGCGGGTTCCTGGAACTCCGCTGGGCAGAATCTCCGCCGCCCTCGTCAGCAGGCCTGAAGATAGTTGCTTTACTCCGCTCCGGGCGCTGCTTATCATCTTTCGATCCTGCCCCTTTCGCAGAAAACTCAAAAAACCTATGCCCACCACAAAACGCAAAGCAAACCCAGCACTGATGAAACCCGTTCAGCCCGATGCGGCACTTGCCGCAATCGTAGGCTCCAAGCCGCTTCCCCGAAGCGAAATGACCAAGAAGCTCTGGGATTACATCAAGAAAAACAACCTGCAGGACCCTGCAAAAAAGACGATGATCAACGCCGACGAGGCGCTCAAAGTTGTCTTCGGCGGAAAAAAGCAGGTCAGCATGTTCGAGATGACAAAGCTCGTCTCGACGCACGTCAGCTAGCTCTTTCTCTCCCTGCGGAGCGCGCCCGCGTGTTCCGCAGGGAGATTTTTCTTGAATCTCCATAGCCACTAACCATCCCGCCCATGTTCCAACGCATCGTCCTCGCCATCGTTTTCTCCCTTCTTTCACTCGCCGCCCGCGCGGACGAGACCGTCCTCGCCACCCAGAAAAAGCTTGCCCAGCTCGGATTTTACAAGGGCGATGCCGACGGGCAGGTCGGAAGCCAGACGAGCGCGGCGATCCGCAGGTACCAGATCGCGGAGAACCTTAAGGTCACCGGCGAGCTGAACCGGCAGACGCTCCAGCAGCTCGGGATTCCAGGGGCGGTCGCGATGCCCGCCTACGTTGCCATCGCCGACATTTTCAAAGGCGGGCCATACCTTTCCGCCGGACCTGAAATGCAGGTCGCCGTCGTCCGCCAGGCACAGAAAAATTTAAAGCTCTTGGGATACTACAGCGGCCCGGAGGACGGGATGCCTAGCGGCGGGCTCAGCTCGGCGCTCAAGGTCTGGCAGAAGAGCGCCGGGTTCCGGCAGACCGGACGGTTTGACGAAAATACCCTCAAGGGCCTCGACCTCATGTCGAACTGAGCCATATCGTTGTCCCGTGAGAGAAGTATTGGATCTTTTCCGCCAGACAGGAGCCCTGCTCCAAGGGCATTTCGTTTTGCGCAGCGGGCTGCACAGCCGGGAGTTTTTTCAGTGCGCGCTGCTGCTCCAGGATGCGGCGATCGCCGCGCGCGTCTGCGGCTGGCTTGCCGACAAGCTCGGAAAGTTTGACGCCACCACCGTCATCTCCCCGGCGGTCGGAGGGATCATCGTCGGCCAGGAGGTCGCCCGCCACCTCGGGAAACGCCATATTTTTGCGGAAAAAGATGGCGCAGGCGGGCTGGTCATCCGGAGAGGGTTCACGATCCAGCCGGGCGAAAGATTTGTTGTGGCCGAGGATGTCGTGACCCGCGGCGGCCGCGTGCAGGAAACCATCCAGATCGTG
This sequence comes from Verrucomicrobiia bacterium, assembly GCA_037127695.1. Taxonomy (GTDB): domain Bacteria; phylum Verrucomicrobiota; class Verrucomicrobiia; order Chthoniobacterales; family Terrimicrobiaceae; genus QYQL01. The sequence goes on from JBAXXX010000004.1 coordinate 85,412, forward strand.
CGCGACCACGGGGGGATCGTCTCGGCGGCCGGATCGATCGTCGATCGGAGCGGCGGAGGGCTGCCGGATTTCGGATGCCCGTTCGTCTCGCTTGTCCAGATGGACGTCGAGACGTTCGACCCCGGAAATCTGCCGGAAGATCTCAAGGGGTCGCAGGCGATCAAGCCCGGAAGCAAGTGACAGATTGATACGATCGTCGCGGTTCCGAAGGAGCCCTGGCTGAATGTCCGCGATTTTCAAGGCTGGACAGAGGTCGCCCTGAAGCCGCTCTTCGGACCCGAGTAGCCCCCTGCCATCTTCACGGGCGCAGCGCATCGAGAAACCTCAGGAAAAACTGTGCGCCGGCCTCCAGGTCGGAGACCAGGATATGCTCGTCGCACGTGTGCGCCTGCGCGATCGAGCCCGGCCCGAGCGCAACTGCCGCGCATCCCCGCTCCGCAAACACCGCCGCATCGCAAAACCATGGCGCGCCAGCCAGCCCGGCCCCGCAGGATTGCAGCGTGCGGATCAACGGGTGCGCAGGATCTGTGAAAAGCGGGGCCGAGCCGCGGACCGAGATCCCGATGTCCGGCACGCGCGCCCGCAGAAGCTCCAAAACCACCGCGATGTCCTGGCCAGGGATCGTCCGCATGTCGACCATCGCCTCGCACGAGTCAGGCACAATGTTGATTTTTGAGCCTCCCGCGATCGTCCCGACGCTCAGCGTCGGATGCCCGAGAACCGGATCGGCGAGCGAGCGCAGGACCGGAATGACGTCCTGGCGGAGGCAGCCGATCGCCTCGCACATTTTGTAAATCGCATTCTCCCCGCATTCCGGCTTTGACGCATGGGCGGCGACTCCGGTTGTCCGGAGGGACAGCCATGCCGACCCCTTGTGGGCGTGGACGACATCGAGGCCGGTCGGCTCCCCGGCGATCACAAAATCAAATGCCTGCTGAGCAGCCAGCGCCTTCGCCCCGTGCTGGCCGGCCTCCTCGCCCGCCAGGCCGGCAAACCAGATCTCATACGGGAGGGCGGAGATCCGCGGCGCAGCCTCGCGCAGCGCCCAAAGCATCGCGGCCATCGGCCCCTTCGTGTCGCTCGCCCCTCGGCCGAAGAGCTTCCCCTCGCGAACCTCTCCGCCAAACGGCTCGATCGTCATCCCCGTCACGCTCACCGTGTCGGTGTGCGGAGCAAAGAGAAGCCTGGGCTTTCCCTCGCCGTCCGTCGGAAACCTCGCAACGACATTCGGACGTCCGGGCAACACCTCCCTCAGACAGGCCACCGCTCCGATCCGCGAAAGAAACCCTTCAACCCACTCCGCGCAAGCCAGCTCGCCGGTGTGCGGGGTGCCGGGGTCGCCATCCGGGTTGACGCTCGGGATCCGGACCAGCGCGCTCGCAATCTCGGTCGCAGTCATCGGCTGGACCGGCTCAGATACCACTCAACAAATTTGGGGATCCCCTCGGCGATCTTCGTCTTCGGGCTATAGCCGAGCAGCGCTCGCGCCTTCGAGATGTCGGCCGAGGTAAGCGGCATGTCGCCCTGCTGCTCCGGCAGGAGCTCGATCACCGCTTTTTTCCCAAGAGCTTTCTCAATTTCTAAAATCAGATCCGCGAGCGTGATCGTCTGGTTTTCTCCGAGGTTGAAAATATCGAACCTCTCGCCCTCGTAGCTCAGCGCGCCCATCACGCCCTGGATGATGTCGTCGATGTAGGTGTAGTCCCTCCGGGTCGAGCCGTCGCCGTATTGCGGGATCGGCTTCCCTCGGTGGATCGCATCTGTGAACTTATGGATTGCGAGATCCGGCCGCTGCCCGGGGCCGTAAACCGTGAAGAACCTCAGGCAAACAACGCGCAGCCCGAAGAGGTGCGAGTAGTTCCCGCACAGGTGCTCGCCCGCAAGCTTCGTCGCAGCATACGGGCTCAGCGTCTGCGGCAGCGGAAGATCCTCGGAAAAGGGAGCCTTCTTCGCCAGCCCGTAAACCGACGAGCTCGATGCAAAAAGAAACTTGCCGACCCCATGCCGGCGCGCGGCTTCGAGCAGGTGGTGGGTGCCCGTGATGTTCGTGTCGATATACAGCTGCGGGTCGGCCACCGACGGCCGCACCCCCGCCCGCGCCGCAATGTGAACCGCCACGTCAAAATGGCCTTCGGAAAAAAGCTTTTCGACCGCCGCCCGATCCCGGATGTCGCCCTCCACGACCCGCACCGCACCGCCGAACCCCGCAGCATTCGCCCGCTTGATCGCCGGATCGTAGTAGTCGTTGAAATCATCAATGACCGAGATTTCATGTCCGTCCGCCAAGAGCCTCCGGCAGATGTGCGACCCGATAAATCCGGCCCCGCCGGTCACAAGGATTTTCATCCTCCAAGGCTAGCGGCCGACAGAAACGCGCCGCAAGAACATTCCCCGCACCATCGCGCAACCGGCGCAGCGCCCACGATCAAAAAATGAGGATGCCTGCGAAGCAATACCTGTTGACAAAGATGTCGTGCAGCCCGGATAAACCATGAGCGCAACCGAGGGGTTGCCATTTCCGCACAACGAGAAACCCCAGCCAATCACAGCAAAAAAATGTCCCTGCACACCATCCGCTGGTCGAGCAAAATCCTCGGGAAGGCGACCGAGACGCACGTCATTTTCCCGGATGCCGGCGAGCCGCCGTTTCCAGTCTTATACCTGCTTCACGGGCTGTCCGACGACAGCTCGATGTGGCTGCGCCGCACGCGCCTGGAAGCTTATGCCGAGCCCCTGCCGCTCATCATCGTGATGCCCGACGGCTACCGCGGATGGTACACGGACAACGACCATGGACCCAGCTATGCGGAGCACATCGGCGAGGAGCTGCCGGCTTTTATCGAGCGCGCGTTTCCAGCCTGTCGGGACCGCTCCGCGCGGGCGGTCAGCGGGCTTTCCATGGGGGGCTACGGCGCGCTTCGCATCGGCCTCGGCTACCACGACCGCTTCTGCTCGATCCACAGCCACTCGGGGGCTGTCGGGTGGGGAAGAAACGGGAAGCTCGAACAGCTGGAAAGCTCGCCAGAAGCCGACCCTGACTTCATCGCCGAGCTCCGCCGCATCTTTGGCTCCTCGCCGGAGGGCTCGGACCACGACTTGCTCGCCCTCGCCAAGCGCGCAAAAAAAGCCCGCCAGCTCCCAAAGATCCTGCTTGATTGCGGGACGTCAGATTTCCTTCTCAGCGACAACCGGGCGTTCGTCCAGGATCTGGAGGCCGCAAAGATCCCTCACGCCTACCGCGAGCATCCCGGCGGGCATGACTGGGGATACTGGGACACACACATCCAGGAGGCGCTGAGCTTTCACATGGGTAACCTGAAGCGGGCCGCCAGTCGCGTTCCCGGGCCTTCGGGGGCCGCCGCCGCCTGACCGCAACGGACCGGCCCAGCCATGACCGAGCTCCCTCACGATTACGAAAACCGCGTCTATGCGGGGGTTCTTGGTAAGATCATCGGCGTTTACCTCGGGCGCCCGTTCGAGCAATGGAGCTACGAGCGGATCGCCGCAGAGCTCGGCGAGATCGGGGGGTACGTCCACGAGCGGATGAACGTTCCGCTGATCGTGTCGGACGACGACATCACCGGGACATTCACATTTTTCCGGGCGCTGACCGACCGCGGATGCCCGCCCGGGCTGACCGCCGCGCAGATCGGCGAGACGTGGCTGAACGATATCATCGAGAACAAGACGATCCTCTGGTGGGGCGGGATCGGGCTCTCGACCGAGCACACCGCCTGGTGCCGGCTCGCCGCAGGCGTGCCAGCGCCGGAGAGCGGATCGGCGGCGCTCAACGGGACGACCGTCGCCGAGCAGATCGGCTCGCAAATTTTTATCGATGCCTGGGGGCTGGCGAATCCGGGCGACCCGGAACGGGCGGCGGATTTTGCGCAGCGCGCGGCCTCGGTGAGCCACGACGGGCTCGCGATTCACGGCGCGCAGGTCGTGGCGGCGATGGTCGCGGCGGCCTTCGGCGAGCGCGATGTGGACCGGATGATCTCCCTTGCGCTCGAACAGATCCCGGACAGCTCGCTCATCCGCACCATGTCGGATGACATCCGGGCCTGGCATGCCGCCGACCCGGGCGATTGGCGGCGGACATTTGAAAAAATCCGCGAGGTTTACGGCTACAGCCGCTACGGGGGCGGATGCCACATCGTCCCGAACCACGCGCTCATCCACCTCGCGCTCCGGCACAGCGGTGGCGATTTCCACGACGCGCAGAGGATCGTCAATACGGCAGGGTGGGACACCGACTGCAACGCGGGAAACGTCGGCTGCATCCTCGGGGTCGCCGGGGGGCTCGCCGGGCTGGACGGCGGACCGGACTGGCGCGGGCCGGTCGCGGACAGGATTTTGCTGCCCACGGCGGAAGGCGGCGCGGCAATCACCGATGCGCTCCGGGAGTCGTTCCAGATCATCAACGCCGCGCGCGCGCTCCGGGGGATCGCGCCCGCCGCGCCAAAAGGCGGGGCGCGCTTTCACTTTTCTCTGCCGGGCAGCGTCCAGGGGTTCCTCCCTGAAAGCCCGGACGCGCTGCGCCTGGATAACACTGCCGGAGCGCTCGCATGCCACATCCTCGAACCCGAAGGAACCCGCCGCGCATTCACCGCAACGTTCACCCCAAAAGAAAATTTTTCCGTCGGGAGCTACTCGATGTCCGCGTGCCCGACCCTGCACCCGGGCCAGACCGTCCGTGCGCGGTGGATTTCTCCGGCCTCGAACTCCGGCCCGATCGGTGTCCGCCTCGCCCTGAAAACCTATGACGAGAACCTCTGTTTGAAACCCCTCGAAGGCCCCGGGGCCGATCTCGGACCGGGCACGGACGGGGCGCTCGCATGGACGATCCCCGCGCTCGACGGGTTCCCCATCGCCGCGGTCGGATTTGAAGTTTTCCCGGGCGGGATTGGCGGTTCGCCCGGTTCCGCTGTGCCGGAAGCCCTGCGCGGGCGCACCCTGCTGCTCGACTCCCTCGATTGGAGCGGGGCTCCAACAGCATCGCTCATGCCGTCGAAAACCGGCAATGTCTGGGCACACGCGTGGGTGCGGACGATGGAGGGTTGCGTCGCCTACGACGCCAACACGACGATCACCATCCACCACTCGCGCCCGGGAGGGTTTCTCCTCCAGGGCTCGCGCGACTGGTGCGACTACGCGTTCCGCGCACGGGTGGAAATCCGCCTGGCGGAATCCTTCGCCCTCGTAATCCGCGCCCAGGGGCTCCGGCGGCATTACTCGCTGCGGATCGGGCCATCGGGCATCGCCCGGCTCGTCAAGGAATGCGACGGCGAATCCGTTCTTGCCGAGGCCGCCTGCCCGTGGGTTCTCAACCGCGCCCGCGAGCTGGAGATTTCCGCCAGGGGCGATCGCATCCGGGCCTCGGTGGATGGCGCCATTCTGCTCGAGGCGCGCGACTCGTCGCTTGCGGGAGGCGCGGCGGGGTTCCTTCTCGACCGGGGCGGTGCGATCGTCCAATCCGCAGATGTGGAGGCGCTGGCATGAGCCGGATTTTCAATCTCGGCTCGGTCAACATCGACCACGTCTATCAGGTCCCCCACCTAGTGCGGCCGGGGGAAACCCTCTCCTCGACCGGCTACAGCAGGGGAGCGGGAGGGAAAGGGTTCAACCAGTCGGTCGCCCTTGCGAGGGCCGGAGCAAGCGTCAGCCACATCGGGTGCATCGGTGCAGACGGCGAATGGCTCCGCGAATTTCTGACTGCCGAGGGCGTGGATTGCCAAAACCTTCTGACCGTCTCCGGGGCCACCGGCCACGCGATCATCCAGGTGGTTCCCCAGGGAGAAAACGCAATCGTCCTCCACGGCGGCGCGAATGCGGACACGACTGGCAACCTGGTCTCCTCCGCGCTCGAATCCTCGTGCGCGGGCGACTGGTTTCTCTGCCAAAACGAAACCTCGCACGTCGAGGAATCCCTGCGGCTCGCACGGGCGGCCGGGCTGAAAACCGCCTACAATGCGGCGCCGGCGGACACGGCGATCTCCGGCGAGGCGCTCAGGCATGTGGACCTCCTGATCGTTAACGAAACCGAGGCCGCCGCGCTGGGCAAGGGGGATTCTCCGCAAGGCTCGGTTGCTCGCGTCCGTGAGGCGCATCCGCAGATGCAGGTCATCCTCACTCTCGGAGCCGAAGGCGCCATCTGGTCAGGTTCCAACTGGGAGGTCAGCGCGGCCCCTCCAGCCTGCACGGTCGTGGATACGACCGCTGCCGGAGATACGTTTGCCGGCTACTGCCTCGCCGCGCTCATGGAAGGGCTGCCGCCCGCCGCAGCTCTTGACCGGGCCTGCCGGGCTGCGGCCATCAGCGTGACGCGACCCGGCGCAGCGCAGTCCATCCCCCGAAGCTTCGAGCTGGCGTAATCAGTGAAACCGGAACTGCATTTCTCGAAGCATGGACGCTTAAAAATTGTCCAGTTTGCGGATGCGCATTTCAGCGACGTTGAGCCGAGCGATGCGTGCGACCCCCAGGACGTGCTGGCCAGGCGCGCCGCCAGGATGCGGGCAGATCTTTTCTCCACGATCCGCAGCGTCCTCGATGCCGAGCGGCCGGACATGGTCGTCTTCACCGGCGACAACGTCCTGGAGCCCGGCCAAACGCACGAGCGCCTGCGCGAGCTGGTTGAGCCGATGGTGGAAAGGAAGGTTCCATGGGCGATGGTCATGGGAAACCACGACACGGAGCTGACAAAAAAGAGCCAGCGCGATCTGATGACGTTTCTCGAGGAGCTCCCGTTCTCGCTGTGCGGGTGCGGGCCGGACGCGCTGGGCGGTGGCGGGAACTATGTTCTTCCCGTCCTGGCGCACGGCTCCTCGCGCGCCGCCGCAGCGATCTACTGCATGGATTCCGGCGACTATGCGGACGGGAGGTTTTCGGACGGCTACGCGTGGTTCAGCTTCGATAAGGTGGCATGGTTCCGCAGGCGGTCGCAGGAGCTCACCGCCGCCAACGGCGGCAGCCCGCTCCCCGCGCTGGCCTTTTTCCACATTCCATTTCCGGAATTCAACGAAGCATTTTCCTCCGGCCGTTTCGTTGGCTCGAAAGGGGAGGAGGTCTGCTGCCCCAAGCTGAATTCCGGCATGTTCACAGCCCTGCTCGAGTCGCAGTCGGTTTCGGGGGCTTTTGTCGGCCACGACCACAACAACGATTGCGCGGCCTCCTTCCACGGAATCCTTCTGGCCTACGGGCGCAAGACCGGGAACTTTTCCTATTTGGACCTTCCCTGCGGCGGGGCACGAGTCATCGAGATGGAGGAGGGGGAGCGGAGCTTTTCGACCTGGATTCGCACCGCCTCGGGCTCAGTCGAAAGCGAGCTGCGCCATTAGCTCCCCATGTTTGAACAAGCCTTCAAAAACATCGACGACGTCCTCTGGAAGGATGCCGGTTGCACCAGCGAGCTCGACTACACCGAGCAGACGTCCTGGCTCCTCTTCCTGAAATACCTCGACGCCCTCGAACACGACAAGGCGCTTGAGGCCCGTTTGGACGGAAAGAAATACGCATTCATCCTCGACCAGGCCTACCGCTGGGAGGTCTGGGCAGCGCCGAAGGGCAAGGATGGCAAGCTCGACCACAAAACCGCCATGACAGGCGACGACATCCTCTCCTTCGTCAACCAGAAGCTTTTCCCCTACCTCCACGGGTTCAAGCAACGGGCGACCGGTCCCGGCACGATCGAATACAAGATCGGCGAGATCTTCGGAGAAATTAAGAACCGGATCCAAAGCGGCTACAACCTGCGCGAGATCATCGACCACATCGACGAGCTGCGCTTCCAGTCCCAGACCGAAAAGCACGAGCTCTCTCACCTCTACGAAGCCAAGATCAAGAACATGGGCAAGACCAACCCGCTCAACGATGCTGACCTCGCCGAGTTCATCGCGTTGCAGAAGACCTTCGCCGACTCGCCCAAGAGCT
>JBAXXX010000005.1:0-79889 GCA_037127695.1 Verrucomicrobiia bacterium
TACTCAACAAGAGCCTCCAACTTCCTCAAATCCTCACAAATTCTGCGGAAGAACCTTTTTATCATCGTCAGAGACCAATGGCAGATTTTTGTGAACGAGTCCGTAGTTACTCAGATGCTCCACGGTAATAATGGGAGTTCCATCTGCCACGTAGTCACTTTGATGCAAAGTGGAGCCAAATGGGCCAGTCTTTATTTCGGCAACCTCGCCCAACGTCTTCTCCTCCCAATCTGGAAAATCCTTGCCGTGGTCGTCTTTGAATCGCAGGACTTGGGTGAAGAGCTGTTGCATCACACCCTTCTTGTATTTCTCCAGCAGGGCTTTCTTCTGGCTCAGTTGCTGAAGCCGCGCATCCACCGCCGCTAAGAAATCAGCGATCTTCCGCTGCTCGGGCAGGGCGGGGACGTGGAACTTTAATTGTGTCAGCTTCCCAACTGAAAGTCCCGGTTGAGCTGAGGACTCTGAGAGTCGGTTTAAATTGTGGTGGTCAAGTCGATAGGCCAGCCAGGCTGTGTATGTATGCTCGCCACCAGCCACAGCAATGGCATGTTCCGAAATGAATGTTTTTCCTTCTACGCAGTTAATATTCCCACACAACGCACCCTGCCTTCCGATGAGTAAAAAAAACCCATCATGAGTATAGGTATTTGTGAATCCTCGCAGTCCGTTCCCTCCATACACCGGGAATTGTCCGGCAACGGAAATATCTTCAGAGGTGATACCACTACCGCTTCGAAAGGTTGAACACAATTCTCCCAATCGTTTCGTTTCCCACGGCCCCTCAAACCCCGGAAACCGCAGTTCCGGCACCGTCTTTGTCACCGTGGCATTCATTCCTGACCCTCCTTCTGCTGGAGCTTGGCGACTTCCTGATCGAAGTCGCTGACGAAGATGCGGTCTTGGACGATGCGGAACTTTTCAAATTCGGATTCGGCGTGCTGCTTGGCGAGTTCGGCAGTGACACGTCCTGCATCGGCGAGAACGGCGCGGTCGGCAAACTCCAGGAAGGCATCCAGACGCTTCGCCCAGTCTTCCATGGTCATGGGGATGCGGCGGCGGGCGCGGTCTTCGGCGAGCTCGAGGTAGGTGTTGACGATGCGCCCCAAGGATTCCAGCTCCTCTTTGCCGAGGTAGTTCTTGGCGATGGCAACATCGGACTTGAGGATTTTCCCCTGAGGCGAGTTTTCCCAACTGGCGAGGCCCATGTGAGGTCGCTGGCTGTCCGCCCGCTCGACGATCAGTTCGGCGGCGGTGTGGCCATGAATGGCGAAGTGGAGTTTATTTTGAACCTTGGCAAAGAAGGCGCGGGTGGTGGGCGCCTGGGGATTGTAGTCCACAGCAGTGGTGTAGACGTCCGTGATCTTCTGGTAAAACCGCCGCTCGCTGAGCCGGATCTCTCGGATCTCCTCCAGGAGGCGCTCGAAGTAGTCCTCATCGAGGAAGGTGCCGTTCTCCATGCGCTTGCGGTCGAGCACGTAGCCCCGGATGGTGAAGTCCCGGAGCACGCGAGTCGCCCACTGGCGGAACTGGGTGGCGCGGATGGAATTGACCCGGTAGCCGACAGAGATGATGGCATCGAGGTTGTAATGCTGGGTGTCGTAATTCTTGCCGTCGGCGGCAGCTATCCGGAATTTCCGGACAACTGAACTCTCGTCAAGCTCAGCGGTGGTGAAGATGTTTTGGAAATGTTCGCTGATGGTCTTCACCGAGACATCAAACAGCGTGGCAATGAGCTTCTGTGTGAGCCAGACGGTGCCGTCCTCATAGCGGGACTCGATGCTCTGCTCCCCGCTCTGGGCGGTGAAGGTGAGGAACTCGGCCGTGCTGTTGCGGATTTTCTTTCCTTCGCTCATGATCAGAAAGGTGGAGCGATGCCGAGTTCCTGACAGAACCTGGCGATCTGCTTGTTCGTGGATGCCATTTCGCCCTCCAAGGCAGTGAGCTTTGAGGAAACGTCAGCGAGGTCGATTTTTTCCTCTGCATCGAAGGTGTCAACGTATCGCGGGATGTTCAGGTTGAAGTCGTTTTCCGCGACTTCGCTCCGTTCGGCGATGTGGCTGAACTTGGCGATGCTCACCCGTTTCCGGTAGGTGCAGACGATGCGGTCGATGTCCTCAGGGCGGAGCTGGTTCTGATTCCCGATTTTCTCGAACCCTTGGCTGGCATCGATAAAGAGGATGTCGTCAGGGTTTTCACGCTGCTTTTTCAGCACCAGAATGCAGGTGGGGATGCCTGTGCCGTAGAAGATATTGGAAGGAAGGCCGATGACGGCATCAAGATAATTGCAGTCCTCGATGAGGTAGCGGCGGATGTGCCCTTCTGCCGCACCTCGGAACAACACGCCATGCGGAAGGACGCAGGCCATGGTGGCACCGGTGTCCAGATGGTGGACCATGTGCTGGACGAAGGCGAAGTCCGCTTTGGTCTTGGGTGCCAGCTTGCCGTAGGCGCTAAAGCGGTCGTCATTTTCAAAGATGGCGCTGGCTGACCAGTCGGCGGAAAATGGCGGATTGGCAACGATCGCTTCGAAGCGCAGGTCGGCGTGCTCCGGCGCGGGATGCTCCAAGGTATCCTCGTTCTTCAGGTCGAAGCGCTGGTAGTGGACGCCGTGCAGGATCATGTTCATCCGCGCCAGATTGTAGGTGGTGGGATTCATCTCCTGTCCGTAGAAGTGGCCCACGTCCGGCACTTCTTTGGCTACTCGTAGCAGCAGGGAGGCAGAACCACAGGTGGGATCATAGACGCTCTTGAGCCGCTTTTTCCCGGTGGTGACGATTCTCGCCAGAATGGTGCTGACTTCCTGAGGCGTGTAGAATTCGCCTGCCTTCTTCCCGGCACCGCTGGCGAACTGGCCGATGAGGTATTCGTAAGCATCACCCAGGACGTCCGCCTCGGTATCGGCCAGCTGAAAGTCGATCTTGTCCAGATGGCTGAGCACCTTGGAAATCAGCTCGTTTTTCTGGTTCTCGGTCTTCCCGAGCTTCGACGACCCGAGATCGAGGTCCTCGAACAGCCCTTCGAAGTCGTCCTCGCTAGCGTGGCCCATGGTGCTGGCCTCAATGTGCTTCAAGATGACGCCAAGGTCTTCCAAGATGAAGTTGTCTGTCTTCATCGCGCCCTTTTCCGCCACCTTGTGGAAGAGCTCGGACGGTTTCAGGAAGTAGCCCAGCCGCCCGACCGATTCCTCTTTGATCGCATCGAGCATTTTTTGCCCCTTCGGCGAGGCTTCGTCGATCTCGACGAACTGGATGCCGTCGTGCTTCAGAATCTCCTCAGCGAAGAGGTGCATCCGCTCGGAGAGGTATTTATAGAAGATGAATCCCAGGATGTAGTCCCGGAACTCGTCCGCTCCCATCTTCCCGCGCAGGGTGTTTGCGATGTTCCAGAGCTGGGCTTGAAGCTGCTTTTTATGGTCGTCGGACATGGGAGCCCTCATGAAAGCCGGAAACGAAGCGGATGGAAAGTCCAAGTGCGCAGCGGGTTGCGGTAAGGAAATCGTGTGTGCCGGGAGATCTGAGCCTGCGATGCCCTCCAGGAACACGCTTCGACAGGATCCTCAAAGCTGACTGGCACCGAATGACGCAGCCTGCGAAAGTTCCTGAGCGGAAGAATGCATGCTGGTGTCCTGGCGAGGGTGAGGGCGTCATTTTCCTGTTTCACGCCCCCGGTATACCAGGCAAACGAGACAAAGGCTGTCCTACCCCTGAGATTTTCGAGAATTTCACCCGATTGCCCAGGCGGGTCCAAATCTGGAACATTTGTAGCCAGTCCATCAAGTCCAACGCTTGGGGCTTTCGGCTCCTTTCCCAACTACTGCATCCGCATACTCTTCTTCTGCGGAAAGCTGGATCTTTTCCCACTATAAACCCGGAAGAACCGAAAAACGCGGGCGGCTATCTGAAAATGGAAAGGTGTCCGATCCAATCCCGGATTTGCGAGCCGAAGAAAACCAGGGCGACGGCCACCGCGATAAAATACAGAACCGTGGTGGCCCCCCAGGCGATCGAGACAACCGCCATGAGGCCATCGCGTTCGAGCCATCCGATGCATGCAAAAACGATCATCAGGGCAGGAAGGGTATTGTTGAACGGAAGGTTCGCAGCAGGGACGGCAAGGAGGGCGCCCCCGACGAGGATCAGCCACCCGACAAACCGGTTTCCCTGCGGGCCTGAAACCCAGGATTCCAGCCGGGGGCGCGTGAATTTCCTGCATAATGAGAGGATCCTTTTGCAGAGGCGGAGCACGGCGACCCAGCCTTTGCCATGGATGCGAAGCCGCGCGGCTGCCGCTGGGAGAACCGGGCGCTCATGGCCATTGCCCATCTGCCACCCGACCACGATAAATGTCACCCCGCTCAACATGGTGAGCGGGCCGAGAGAGAACGGTTGGACGAACGGAACGGCGAGCAGGAGGGAGGCGAAGCAGAAGCTGGATCTTCCGAGCCGGTCGAGCATCGAGCCGAGAAGGATTCCTTCTGCCGCCGCATGCTCCATGCACTCGTCGAGGGCGAGGTCGAGGGAACCTTGCTCTTCAGGCATGGGAGAGATGTGGGGTGATCACCTGGTAGTTGATAGCCGGGCGATCCGGCTTTGACGATGCGCTTCTCGCAGAAGAGATCAGCCCCGGCTGATCTCTTCGCGGGCGATCCGGCACCAGTCGTCGAAGCGATCAGGATGGCCTTCGCACGTGTGGGTGTCCTTGAGGATGACCTCGAACTGGCATCCCGCCCTCCGGCATTCGGCGAGGTTTTCGCGCAGGTAGGAACGGATTCGCCCGGGGCGAAACTCTCCGACGAGATCCATGGGCCTGGGCTTCCACGAAAAGATCGCACGGTTTCCTACCCGGGGGGCGCTGCGCGCGACGTTCGTAAACGGCGAGATCGAGATCCTGCGGAGGTGCGGGACATCCAGGACGAGATCACACTTGTCGGTAATGTCCTCGCAGCAGCCGTAGCCGGTGAAGGCGAACGGCTTGAGGAGCTCTTTTTCGTATTGGAGGGCGAACTCCTCATGCATCTCTGGAGAGACCGCTGTCAGCTCCTGGGCTTCGGCCGACGCCCACATCTGCGCGCGGGTCGCAGCCGCTCCGGGCAACGGCTCCGGGCCGGGGCAGGCGGCAAGCCATCCGTTCCCCCCGGTCGAGTGGTAGGCGTTGTCGTGGTTGAACTCGAGGAGGCCCATCCGCTCGTATTGCTCGACAAGCCGCCGGTTGCCTTCCGCGAGAAACGCGATCGCCCGATGGGTGAGCTCCGGCTCGGCGATCAGGTCCATGAGAACTTCCTCAAGGCCGCGCAGCGCCGTCCACTGGCTGAAGAGGTGGAAGCTGACGTGCTTGATCCCAAAGAGGTCGACAGGGAGGATGCCGTCGAAGATCTCGCTGGCCGCCTCCCAGCGGCGGCGCGAAAGTTCCTCGTCGTGAAAAACCTCCGGGAACCGCATTTTGTCGAGATCCGATTCCTGCACGACGACCGGATCGAATCGCCGTGCGCCGTGCGCCTCGGCGCTCATCTCCCAGCGCGCGTCAAGGCCCCATCCGGTATTGCCGATCGCCTTCGGCACGCCGAGGGAGGGAGACGGCACGTTGTCGGTGTCGAAGTGCTCGAACGCGTAGAGCTCCCTCCGCATCTCCAGCTCGATATCCCGGAGCACGGGGTCGGCGCATCGGCATTGCAGGCTGCTATCGGCGGCGATGAGCTCGTCCCAGCTCCCCTCGGGAAAGACGAGGAGCATCGGGCGCTCCTGCTCGAGCGCATTGTGCTTTTTCCAGAGCCGCGTCCGCTCGCAGACGGCTTGGCTGGCAAGGAGCTCGGCCTTGTGCAGCGCAAGATCACGGAGGATCCGGATCTCCCCGGCGGAGGCGCGAGGGGGTTCTTTGTGGTAGGTCAGGCGCGGCTGATACATCGGGTCAGGCCGCGGATTTCTCAGGATGGCTTCTTCGTGCTTTGAATCTCGAGCTCGCGGAGCTGCCGGAAATCCACCTCCGATGGCGACCCGGTCATCAGCTCGACCCCCCGGTTGTTTTTCGGAAACGCGATGACGTCGCGTATGCTTTCTGCATTTGCGATGAGCATGACCAGCCGGTCCAAGCCGAGGGCGATCCCTCCGTGCGGGGGGGCCCCGAGCTGGAACGCCTTGAGCATGTGCCCAAACATCGTCTGCTGCTTTTCCTCATCCACCCCGAGAACGGAGAACATCTTCGCCTGGAGGGCGGGCTCGTGGATCCGGAGGCTTCCTCCTCCGATCTCGACCCCGTTCAGCACGACGTCATACGCGACCGCACGGATTTTTTCGTATTCGCCAGCCTCGACCAAGGCGGCATCCTCCGCGCACGGGCGGGTGAACGGGTGGTGGACGGCATTCCATTTCTGCTCCTCCTCGCTCCAGGCAAGCAGCGGGAAGTCGACAACCCATAGAAAATTCTTTTTCTCGGTGTCGTTTGTCAGCCCGAGGATCGCAGCCACCCGGAGGCGGACGCGCCCGAGAGTTTCGCAGGCGACCTCCCATTTGTCCGCGCCGAAGAGGATGAGGTCGCCTTCCTCAATCCCAAGAACTTCGGTCAAAGCAGATTTCTCCGCATCGCTAAAAAATTTGACGATCGGGGATTTCCACTCGCCATTTTCGATCTTGATGAATGCGAGCCCCCGTGCGCCGGCCTGCTTGGCGAGCTCGGTCAGGGCCTCGATCTGCCCGGCAGTGATTTTTGCGAAGCCTTTTGCGTTGATCGCCTTAACGACCCCGCCCGCCTCCAGCGCACCGCGGAACACCTTGAACTGGGAATCGCGAAAGACGTCTCCGAGGTCTGCGATCTCCATCGCAAACCGGGTGTCCGGCTTGTCGCTGCCGAACCTGTCCATCGCCTCCCGCCAGGACAGGCGCGGGAACGGCACAGGAATCTCAACCCCGGCAGCGTCGCGGAAAACCGCAGTCAGCACCCGCTCCATGAGGGCGATGATGTCGTCCTGCGTCACAAACGATGCCTCGACATCCAGCTGGGTGAACTCGGGCTGCCGGTCAGCCCGCAGGTCCTCGTCCCGAAAACACCGCGCGATCTGAAAATATTTTTCCAGGCCGGCGACCATGAGGAGCTGCTTGTATTGCTGCGGGGCCTGGGGCAGCGCGTAGAACGTTCCGGGAGTGAGGCGCGAGGGCACGAGGAAATCCCGTGCGCCTTCGGGGGTGCTCTTCGAGAGGATCGGGGTCTCAATTTCGAGGAACCCCTCGGCATCCATGGAGTCGCGGATCGTCTTGATCACCCGGTGGCGCAGGCGAAGGTTTGCGCTCATCTCCGGGCGGCGGAGGTCGAGGTAGCGGTAGGTCAGGCGGAGGTCCTCGTTCGAGATCCGCTCGTCCAAGGGAAAGGGAAGAACCCCGGATGAGTTCAAGATTTCCAGGCTGGTGGCCACGATCTCGATCTCTCCGGTCGCCAGCCTCGGGTTCACGGTTCCTTCCAAGCGGGGAACGACGCGCCCGGTGACGCGCACCACGTCCTCCCCCCGGAGCTCGTGCGAACGCGCCGCGACCGCCGGGCATTCCTCCGGCCGGAATACCACCTGCGTAATCCCCTCACGGTCGCGGAGATCGATGAAAATAACGCCCCCGTGGTCGCGGCGCGAGGCCACCCATCCGCTGAGGGTCACAAGGGTGCCGGAATTTTCGGCGCGGAGGGCGTTGCAATGGTGCGTGCGATAGATCATGAAAATGGGATAATATGTGCCGGGGTCAACCGGCTGGCATCAATAAAAACTTCTGTTTTCGAAAAATCGAGACCTCATCTCAGAATGCGGCAACATTTTCGGGAGCTTTCAGCCATGCGGCCAGGTCGGAGGTCGCAACGATCGCCAGGAGATGTGGCGCAGGGAAAATGCGAGCCAGGCCGGGAGGGCGATCCCGGCGGCGATGATGGCGGCCGACATCGAGAAGAACGGAATCTCTCCGGACTTTGAGAAGACGGCGGCGGCCAGCGCCCCGATCATGAGCGCCGCCAAGGCGGCTCCGAGCGCCCATGCTGCGCTTTTTACGGGCGGGGCATGGTGCCCGTGGAGGAGGACGAGCATGGCGGCGGTCTCCGCGAGACAAAGCCCGCTCAATGCAAGCCCTCCGAGGGCGTCCGATGGTCGGTGCCACCCGAGAAAAAGAACTCCCGTGGCGTAGGAGCTGCCGATGACACCCGCCAGCACCGCGAGCCACGGCCTCAGGCGCGGTCCGACGATCACGACCAGTGCGAGCGCCAGCGATGCTGCAACCGTGGTGTGGCCGCTCGGGTAGGTATCCGAAGAAAAGTATGCCGGCACAGGGACGATTGCCGGGGCCAGGAGTGCCCGCGGCAGGATGTGCTTGAGATATTCCGCGCCGAAGATCGCCGCTGCGGAAGCGCCCGCGACGGCAACCCCAACGATCGGACACCTCAACAAAAGCGAGAGAACCACCAGCCCGCAGAGCGAGATCATCACCGTGCGACGGCTGACCTCACCCAAGAGGTCGGCATCGTAAGCTTTCAGCTCGCCGACGATCACGGACCGCCCGGCATACCCCGCGTTGTCCCACCGCTGGCCGGCAGATGTGCATACGAATCCGAGGTAGCCCGCTACAAGAAGCGCCCCGAGCAGGGCCGCCCCAAGAAGGAGGGACACGGCGGCTTGCCTTCGCAGCCACATGCGCGAGGCATCGGACGTATCGCGAAAGGAGCTCATGGCAAAGATTTTGAAACCAGCGAGGCAAGCTCGCTCGCCTGCGCCTCGAGCGCGGCAAGGCACCCGTCGTTCCAAATCACCTGCGTGGACCGCAAAATCTTTTCCGCAGCCGGCATTTGCGAGGAAAGGATCCTCTCCGAGAGTTCCGGGGAGATTCCGCGCGCGGCGAGCCTCGCGTTCTGAACCTCGGGCGAGCAGGCGACGGTGACCACAAAATCGAATTCCCCGGCGGCGTTGGTCTCGAACAAAAGCGGGATATCCACGATGAGGTGCCGGCGCTCGGCCCGGGCCCGGGCGGCCGCCGCTGTCCAGGCCTTGCGAACGAGCGGGTGCAGGATCGCCTCGAGCCGGGACTTGGCGGCCGGGTTGCTATAGACAATCCGACGGATTTCCTGGCGATCCGCAGATCCATCTTCCCGGTAGGCGGCCTCGGAAACCTCCGCCTTCACCTGCCTGAAAACCTCGGGATCGTGATCCAAAAAGTCCCGCGCGGCCAGATCCGCATCAAAAACCTCTCCCGGAAGGAGCGCTGCCAAAATATCCCGCAGGGTCGACTTCCCTGAGGCGATGCTGCCCGTGATTCCGATGACGGCCATGGGGCGGAGTATGTGGCGCGGGCGGCAGGGAAGTCAATCGCCGCTAAAATCTGGAAAGTTGTCTTGCCGAATATCCGGTGCGCTGGCAGGTTTTGTTCCCATTATGAGCAGACTTGAAGGCAAAGTGCTGGTGGCGCAGGGCGGAGGGCCCACGGCCGTGATTAACCAAAGCGTCGTCGGGGTCACCCTCGAGGCGAGAAAATTCAGCCAGGTGAAAGCCGTTTATGGCGCGATCCACGGCGTGCGGGGAATCGTTGACGAGGACTTCATCGACCTCACCCGCGAGACCACTCACAACCTCGAGCAGGTCGCGGATACCCCATCCTCCGGGCTCCTTTCCACCCGCGACAAGCCGGACGAGGAATACTGCGCCCGCATGTTCAAGGCGATGCGGAAGCACGACATTCGCTACTTCTTCTACGTCGGCGGGAACGACTCGTCAGATACCGTCCGCATCGTCAACGAGCAGGCGGAATCCGCAAATTACGATTTTCGGGCCATCCATATCCCCAAGACGATCGACAACGATCTGATGGTGAACGACCACTGCCCGGGGTTCGGATCAGCCGCACGCTTTGTCTCCCAGGCGTTCATGGGGCTGAACCTGGACAACCGGGCGCTGCCTGGGGTTCTGATCGGCGTGATCATGGGCCGGCATGCCGGGTTTCTCACGGCCGCCTCGGCGCTGGCCCGCAAATATGTGGATGACGGCCCGCACCTCGTCTATGTGCCGGAGCGCGCATTTTCTCTGGAGCGTTTCCTTGCCGATGTGGATCGCGTCTACAAGGAGCACGGTCGATGCATCGTGGCGGTCTCCGAGGGGATCCAGGACGAGAAGGGCGAAAGCATCGCGGCGAAGCTTTCCAGCGAAATCGAGCGCGACTCGCACGGGAACGTCCAGCTCTCAGGCTCCGGAGCACTGGGGGATCTTCTCGGCGATGAGGTGAAGGCGAAGCTCAAAATCAAGCGCGTGCGCTCGGACACTTTCGGCTACCTCCAGCGCTCGTTCCTTGGTGTGGTCAGCAACCGCGATGCCCACGAGGCGCGCGAAGTCGGAGAGATCGCCGTCCAATACGCCATGTGGGACAACGTGGACGGATCGGTCGTCATCCGCCGCCCGGTGCTCAACTACGGTGCCTCCTACGACCTCGTCCCGATCTGCGAGGTCGCAGGAAAAACGCGGCACATGCCGGACGAATTTTTGATCCCGGAGGGCAACCACGTGACTCCCGCGTTCCTGAACTACTGCCGGCCGCTCGTCGGATCGAGCTTCCCCGAGCCCCACCGGCTCCGCGCGCCGCGCGTTCAAAAGATTCCGGGCTAGCCCCGATTCTCCCCGTCGCTTCCGCGTGCTGAACTGATCCGCCATCGGGATTTCACATCCCCTTGGCGCGGTAGGCAACATGTCGGCTCGCGCATCCTCGAAGCGAACGGCAAGCATGTGCTTGCCGACTGCTGGACCAGCTTGGCCGTGCTCGTGGGATTGGTTCTTGTGCTGACGACTGGCTGGAAGCCGTTTGATCCGATCTGCGGCATTCTGATGGCCTGCAATATCCTGTGGTCGGGCGGAGGGCTGGTGAAATCCGCGTTTTCCGGGCTGATGGATCAGGCGGACCCTGCCGCTCACAAACAATTGCTTGGGATTCTCGACCGTGAGACCCGGCAGCGGGGGCTCACGTATCACGGCCTGCGGCGCCGGAATATGGGGGATGCTCATGGAGTCGAGCTGTACATCGTTTTTCCGGAGGGGGAATCCCTGGCCAAGGCCCACCGCATCGCTACCGAAATTGAGAAGGAGATCGAGCAATCCCTCCAGCCGCGGGCGTTCGTGACCACCCACCTCGAGTGCGCGTCAGATCATGAGGATCTCCACCCCTGAGCCGGCCGGGGGCTCAATCCCAAATTACATCAGAATGAGGAACGCCGGGAGTGCGGCTCGACAAACGGGAGATCAAGGGAGGCAGCCCGCCCTCGGGCTGCTCAGCAAGGCGGCCGGGGGCGACCGCCCTCCGTTCATTGCGCTCACGCACGGATCAGGGTCAACCAGCGTCCTCTTGCGGCAGATTGAGATGATGCGTAATGATAGAGGGTCATGAAACTTCCTTTCACCTCCATCGGTTTTGTTGCGGCCCTGCTCTTCCTCCTGTCCGGCTCTGGAAGCTCCTTTGCCAGCGACCCGGCTGGCGTCACGGCAGATCAGGCGCTCCGCCAGCTGGAGCTCGGCAACCGGAGGTTCGTCGGAGGCCGTCTTTCCGGGGCGACCCCCGCCTCGATCGCCGAGGCCCGCCGGAAGGTTGCTCAGGGCCAGAAGCCGTTTGCGGTCATCGTCGGCTGTTCGGATTCCCGCGTCGGCCCCGAGGTCATCTTCGATCAAAAGCTGGGAGACATCTTCGTTGTCCGCACGGCAGGAGAGGTCGTCGATCCTGTCGGATTGGGCAGCATCGAATACGCCATCGCGCGTTTGGGTGCGCCTCTCGTCGTGGTGCTCGGCCATGAGCGCTGCGGCGCGGTCAGCGCCGCCGTCGCAGGGGGAAAGGAGCCGGGGCACATCGGCGCCGTGTTGAAGGCGATCCAGCCCGCCGTGCGGGCGACCAAGGGCCGTGCGGGCGATCCGGTTGAAAACGCAGTGCGCTTCCAGGCGCTTCATGTCGCCGCGCAGCTCGAGGCCTCGGGGCCCATTCTCAAGGCGGCCGTGCAGAGCGGAAAGCTGAAAATCGTTGTCGCGCGCTACGATCTCGATTCGGGCAAAGTTTCCCTGCTGTCCGAGGCGCGGAAGTAGCTTGGATCATCTATTTCGGTTTGCCCAGCGCCGGTTGCTGCATGACTTCATGCCGTCACGTCAGAGAGTTGGACGCAGCGAGGGTGGCGCGACAAACGATAGATCAAGGGAGGCAGCCCGCCCTCGGGCTGCTCAGCAAGGCGGCCGGGGGCGACCGCCCTCGTGCGCTGCGCGCGGATCAGGAGCCAAACGTGGGGCTCGACATCTGCGGCATGCCCTGCTATCGAACGACCATAGAAACGCCACTTTGGGTCGGAAGCGACGAGCAAGCGCCCGACCCGCCCGGAAAGCGATTTCCTATCAGCACAGAGACGAACGCCCACCTGAGCAAGGAGACAAGGAGTCTCCGGCGAGCTCGATACCGCATTCCATCTTATGAACACCACCGCACCCGAACGCCACGAATTCCAAGCCGAGATCTCTCAGCTGCTCGATATCGTGATTCACTCGCTTTACACGGACAAAGAAATTTTTGTCCGCGAGCTGATTTCCAACTCTGCCGACGCCCTGGAGAAGCTGAAGTTCCTCCAGACGTCAGGGAAGCCCGTCTTCCAGCCCGAGGCCGAGCTCAAAGTCGCCATCGACACCGACGATACGGCTCACACCATCACCTTCACGGATACCGGCATCGGGATGACGCACGATGAGCTCATCGAGAACCTTGGCACGATCGCCCATTCGGGGTCCAAGGCCTTCCTCAAGCTGCTCGCCGAAAACAAAGGGAACGCGAACCTCATCGGCCAGTTCGGCGTCGGCTTCTACGCCGCGTTCATGGCCGGCGACAAAGTCTCTGTCTATTCCCGAAGCTACGAGGAGGACGCCCCCGGCTGGTGCTGGACATCCGACGGAAAAGGTGGCTATGAGATGGAGCCCGCCGACGGCCTCCCGCGCGGGACAAAAATCGTCGTCCACCTGAAAGAAGACGAGAAGCGGTTCGCCGAGAAATTTACCATCGAGAGCGTCATCAAGCGCTACTCGAATTTTGTCTCGGCCCCGATCGAGCTCAACGGAGAAAAGGTCAATACCGTCCAGGCGATCTGGAGCCGGAGCAAAAACGAGATCACCGATGAGGAATACAAAGAATTTTTCCACTTCATCTCCCACGAGTCCGCCGGCCCGCTCTACCGGCTGCACCTGAACGCGGACGCTCCGATCTCGATCCAATCCCTCGTCTTCGTGCCGGAGCACAACATGGAAAAAATCGCCATGTCGCGGTCCGAATCCGACGTCAACCTCTACTGCCGCCGGATCCTCATCCAGCCAAAAGCCAAGGGCCTGTTCCCCGATTGGCTCCGCTTCCTGAAAGGGGTTGTGGATAGCGAGGACCTCCCGCTCAACATCTCCCGCGAGACGATGCAGGACTCGGCGCTGATGCAGAAGCTCAACAAGGTCCTCACCGGACGGTTCCTCAAATTTCTCGCTGAAGAATCCATCGCCGACCCTGATAAATACGCCAGGTTCTTCGCGGAATTCGGCAGCTGCATCAAGGAGGGCGCCGTCAACGACTACGCCCACCGCGACCAGCTCACCAAGCTGCTCCGCTTCGAAAGCTCCTTCACCGAAAAGGGAAAAATCACCTCCTTGGCGGATTACGTCAGCCGCATGGTTGATGGCCAGAAGGAAATCTATTACGTGCTCGCCACAAACCGCGAAAATGCGGAGACCAGCCCCTACTACGAAGGGCTCAAGGCAAAAGGCTACGAATGCCTCTTCCTCACCGATCCATGGGATGAATTTGTCATGGGCCACCTCCGCCAGTTCGACGGAAAAGACATCAAGCCCGCCGAAAAGGCCGAGATTGACGTGGAGCCAACTGGCGGGCCGGGGCTCGATCAGGAAGCCGCCATTTCCCTTGCCGGCTTCTTCCAGGAGACCCTCGGCTCCGACCGGGTCAACGAGGTGCGGGTCTCGAAACGCCTCGCCGACAGCCCGGCCGTCGCCCTCGAAAGCGACAAAATGCTCACCGCCAGCATGCGCCGCATGATGAAGCAAATGAATGCGGCCGGCCGCGGGATGGAAATGCCCGAAGGCAAGCCCGACTTCGAGATCAACCCCCGACACGCCGTCATGGTCCGCCTCGAAGCCATGCGCGCGAAAGATGCCGCCCTGGCTGGAAAAGTCGCCGAGCAAATCTTCGACAGCGCGCTCGTCACCGCAGGGATGCTCGATGACCCGCGGGCCATGATCAAGCGCATGAACGACCTCATGGAAAGGCTCCTCGAAGAGAAGTGACTGAGCGGGGATGCCGGCTGAAGAGGGCGACTTTGAGCAGGGGGCCATGAAGCCGGCAGCACCAGGCATCTCATCAATCATGAAAAAGGTTGTCTCCGTTTTTCTTGTCCTGCTGCTTTTTGCTTTTTCTGCAGAGGCAAAACAGAAGCATCCGCGCCGCAAGCACAAATCAAAAAAGGCTGTCCCAGCGGTACAAAAGAAAACCAGAAACTCCGTGTTCTCCACGGTGGTGATTGATGCTGGGCATGGAGGCCAGGATCCTGGCGGCATCCCGCAAAATATCATTCATGAGAAGGGCGTGGCTCTAGATGTCGCTCTGCGCTTGAGCAGGGAGCTTCGAAAGGCAGGCTTCAATACCATTTTGACCCGGAGCGATGATACGTTTATTCCGCTCCTGACTCGCGTTGCGATCGCTAACGCCCACCCCGAGGCGATATTCGTCAGTATTCATTTCGATGCCTCCCCGCGGGCGGCCGCCTGCGGAATCGGCACGCATTTTGCGTCGGCCGGAGAAGCTCCCCTTGCGAGCTTTATCCAGCGCTACCTGGCAGCCACAACCGACGGCACGAATCGCGGGATAAATAACGCGCGGTTTTGTGTCCTCCGCAATACCAAATACCGTGCCGTGCTTGTCGAATGCGGGTTCTTAACCAACCCTCGCGATGCCGCGATGGCCCAGCGCGCATCCTACCGCCAAAAACAAGCCGAACAGATTCGTGCCGGCATTGTCGCCTATCGCAGCTCGCTCTAGGAACTGTACAGACCTCACGAGGTCCCAATACGGGCGGTATTACAGGCTGTCGCCAGAGCAGACGGAACTTTATAAGTCAGCTGGTTTGTATGAGGGTGCTCCGCCGGCCACCCGGGCCATCTCCTCATCGGAAAGCTCGCTTGCCTCAGCCGAGATTTCTTCCGCCGAGCAATCGAACCCCTCGGTTTGGATGATCTTCGCCCGTGCGGAAGCATCCTCGACGGCGATGATTTTTGCGCGGAACTTCTCGTCTGATTTCATGCGCTCGACGAGCGCTTTGGCTGATTCTTGAGACATGGTTTTCTTTCTTTTCGGGTGGGTTGGTTTTGGATCGATGCAGGCGCTGTCTTTGATATCCGGGGCCTCACGTCCAGAGCCTGCGGTCGAGCGTCCGGTATTGGATCGCCTCGGCGATGTGCTCGGGCTGGATCGCCTCCGCGCCGGCGAGGTCGGCGATCGTGCGCGAAACCTTGAGGATCCGGTCGTAGGCGCGGGCGCTGAGCTGGAGGTCCTCCATCGCATGCCGCAGCATCTCCTGCCCGGAGGTCTCGAGCGCGCAGAACTTTTTGATCTGGGCGTGGCCCATCCGCGCGTTGCACGGGGTTTTCTTCCCGTGCGAAAACCGGTCCCGCTGAACTTCGCGGGCCTGGATCACCCGTTCGCGGATCGCGGCCGACGGCTCGGCGGGCTCGTTGCTTGAGAGGTCCCGATAGTGGACCGCCGGGGCCTCGACGTGGATGTCGATCCGGTCGAGCAGAGGTCCGGAAATCCGCGAGCGGTATTTTTCCACCTGCCCCGGAGAGCACCGGCACTCGCGGGAGGGATCACCAAAGTATCCGCACGGGCAGGGGTTCATGGCGCTTACGAGCATAAAGTCCGCCGGGAATGTCATCGTGCCGGCAGCACGGGTGATGGTTACGCGCCCGTCCTCAAGCGGCTGGCGCATGACCTCCAGCGTCGAGCGCTTGAACTCCGGAAGCTCGTCGAGGAAAAGAACCCCGTTGTGCGCGATGCTCACTTCGCCGGGAGTCGGGTTCGCCGAACCGCCGAGGAGGCCGATGTCGCTGATCGTGTGGTGGGGAGAACGAAACGGACGGCTGGAGACAAACGCATTCTTTTCGTCGAGGAGCCCGCAGATGCTGTGGATTTTTGTTGTCTCCACCGCCTCCTCCAAGCTCATCGGCGGAATGATCGTTGCCATCCGCTTCGCAAGCATGCTTTTGCCAGACCCTGGAGGGCCGATAAAAAGGATGTTGTGACCGCCCGCGACGGCGACCTCGATCGCGCGCTTGACCTGGAACTGGCCTTTGACTTCGGAGAAATCGACGTCGTCCGAGCGGCCGGCGGCGAGGCGTTCAGCGGCGTTCCCGGCGACCGGCGAGAGGTCATTTTTCCGGGTGAGGAACTCGTAGGCCTCGCGCAGGTTGCGCACGCCATAGACGTCGATGCCCTCGACGATCGCCGCTTCGGGAGCATTGGCCGCCGGAAGCAACACCGCTTTTTTCCCGCGCTCGCGGGCCTCGATCGCGATCGGGAGCGCTCCCTTGATCGAGCGGATCTCCCCGGTGAGGGCGAGCTCGCCGGCTACCAGGCAGCGCTCGAGCCGGGGAACCTCCTCGCGGCGGGCCGCCGCCACCATCCCGATCGCGATCGGAAGGTCAAAGCTCGGCCCTTCTTTTTTGATGTCCGCCGGCGCAAGGTTGATCGTCGTCCTTTCCCTCGGCCACTTGAACCCGCTGTTGGAAATGGCTGTCGTGACCCGGTCCTTGCTCTCTTTGACCGCCGCGTCAGGAAGCCCGACCACGATGATCTTCGGCTCGCCCGCACCGGTGTTGACCTCGATCTCGATCTCCATGCCCTCGACGCCCTGGATGGCGGCAGAAAATACGCGGGTGAGCATGGAAGAAGCAGGCTGGCCGGCGCCCTAGTGGCAGCCGCAGCCGCCCCCGCCGCAGCAACGATGTCCGCCGGAGGGCGCGGAGGCGCGCGGCGATGGGGATCCGGATTTCAGGATCCCATACCCCCCGACTACGACCCGGCGGATCGCCTCGCCGGTTTCCGGGTGCTTGGCGAGGGGCGAGTCCTTCATGCTCTGCTTGATCTCATAGTGGCGGACGCTGGCACCCTTTTTTGCGGGGATGGTTTCGTAAATGTATGTGGTCATAGATGATTTGGGTGCCTCACTGCGCGATGATTGTTGCGAGGCGTTTGACGGCAGGGAAAGCGAGCATTTCCGACCAGGTGCATTTGACCTGCTCCACGTCGGCGGATGGCAGGATATCGAGCCAGGCGGACCCGGCATCCGGGCAAAAATCCGAGGGAAGGATGATCTTTGCGGGGATGTCGCAGGGGACGAAGCGATACCGGTTCCATGCGGATTCGTGCGTGCGTGCGGGCTCGTCCATAGCAGCGAATGGCTCGATGCGGCCGGGCGCCTGAAGCCGCTTGAAAACATTCTTCATCGAGGCGAGCCACCCGGGCGCGTCCTCGGTTTGAGGGGCGGGAGCGCCGATGAGAATGAGCCCGGGCACCGGGCGTTTTGCGGTGGCGAGCTGGCGTGCCATTTCGAGTGCGGCGATCGCCCCGTATCCAAATCCGCAGAGATGAAACGGCAGGGAGGGATCTTCTGCGAGCAGTGCCTGGATCCATTCGGCGGCGGCGCCTTCGATGGTGGTGTGAGGCGAATGGGCGGCTCCGCGGGCGGTGAGGCCGAGCAGCCTGCGCGTCGTGCCGATGGCGGCAATGAGGTCGCGGTAGGTATCCGGCACCCCCGAGGCGGGGGGGACGAGAACGAGCGATGAGGTGCCTTCCGGCTGAAGGACAGAGACTGGAACCCAAGGGGTTGAAGACGTTGCGGGCGCCGCCGCGGGAGGCCGCTGGTCATGGGCTTGCGGAGCTCTTTGCGGCTTGGGGAGCAGCGACTCATCAATCCAGCCGCCGCGGGTGAGCGGCCATTCGGATACGGCGATGGCACCTTCGCACGGAGCCAGTGCCCAGAGGTGCTCGCCCTCGAACGCATCCAGCACATTTTCCCGGGAAAGCAGGTCGGCTGCCCGGCTTGGACAAGCCAGTCCGGATGCGGCTGAGCCCTCGAGCCGGATGTCGCCGTCGCGGGTTCTCCATGCGTGGAGCCCGGTTTCGATCCCCCGGCGTCCCCGGCTGCCCGCGAGAGATTTCCAGCCGGGAAACTTCATCCAGAGATGCCCGGAAAACCCCGGCGGCAAGTCGTGAGAATCGGCATCTGTCACTGCCGCTTCGGTTTCAGCAACCGGCTTCCCGACGGCAAGGAGGGGACCATCCGGAGTTGCAGGGCCGGCAATGCCGAGCCCGCAGAGCCCCGCGAGGCTGAAAAACGTGACCGTTTTCACCTGCCCGCCCGTGGTGCGGTTCCAGACGTCCAGCGAAAGCTTCGATGCCGTGCCCATTTCGACAGCGGCGATGCGCAGGGGAGACTCGAACGCTTCGCCGGTGCGCATCCACCGCGCCGCCTGGTTGTTCCATTCGGGGGCGGTCATGCGGACATGGGTTGCCCTCGCGTGCACGAGGTCGAGGAAGTCGTCATTGGCAACCTTGACCGTCCCTCCCGAGAGCAGCGGGATCAGCCATTCATCAAAAAATGCGCCGCCTCCTGCGGGCGAGTGGGCGAGGAAGGAATCTCCCTGGTGAAAATCCAAGGCCCTTGCGCCTCCGATGGCTGCGGCGGCGAGCATCTCGTGAGTCAGCGCGCGGAAGATGGGGGCGAGGCCATCGGGATGGCCTGGGATTACCGCTGCGGGCGAGCCGGGCTTGCAGGCAGGAGCTGGGAGCTCAGCCAGCTCGAGGGCATCCCACTCCTGATCCAGGATGATGCGGCGTCTGGTTGACGTGTCCAGCAGCGGAGCGCTGGCGGTATCGCAGAGCACGAGCCCTGCGTCGTGGGATGCGAGCATGGACTCGATCCATTCCGGCGGGGCTGAAGGATCTAACGCGAAGCACGAGTTCCCTGCTTTCCACGATCCGATCAGCGCGATCGCGATCCAGGAGGACGGGGAGAGGAACAGGGCGACATGCCAGCCGCCCGCCATCGAAGCCTTGGCGAGGTGGGCAGCCAGTCGGTCGGAAAGGGAGTCGAGCTCGAGGTAGGTCAGCTCCTCATCGCCGTCCTGAACGGCTACGGCCGCAGGAAATCTTTCTGCGATTTCGCGGAATGCCTGGAGCGTGTTATCCGGGTGATCGGAGGGGTCTTGACCTCGCGACCATTCCCTGAACAGGCGGGCTTCGTTGGGAAGGAGAACCGGGATCTGAACAGGCGGCTTGGCTTTTACCGACTCGAAGGATTCGATGAGATCGGCCAGGCGGCCGAGCAGTTCCCGGGCTGCAGGCTCGGATCCGAGCGGGCCGTGAATCTCGAGGGCGATCCCCGGGCGCGCCTCGAGCAGAAGCAGATCCGGTCGGCCGCGCGTCATCCGCGCATCAAAATTGATCCACCGGGGGAGGGCGGTGTGGATGGTGTCGTTGAGGTCGTGCCCGCCCCAGACGAATCCGGTCTGAAAGCTGGAGGCGGCCGGATCGTCCGGAGCCAGAGAGAGGGGCTCAGCGATCCCGGCGCTTGCCTTGGCCGCTTCGTGGCGCGCGCAGGCATCGGATAGCCAGCTGGTGGAATTCCAGCTGTGTGCGATCGGAAGCCAGCTCTCAAAATAGCCGACATCTTGGGGCGACTGGCGCGCGTCGAACCTGCGGAGGGAGACATTTCCTGATGCGCCGAGCCGCCGGAGGGTCAGCGCCCAGAGGGATTCGATCACGACCCCAGGATCCCAAGGGTGACAGGCAGCAATAAACCGGGCGGATTCCTCTCGTCCGATCTTCATGGCAGCGCTGGCGTAGGCGAGGCCAGGCGGGCGAGGGTGCAGGACGAGCGGCTCGTTCCCTGGCTCGAGCGACCATGGTGCCGGCGAGGCGGGATCGGCGGCCTCCACGATCGAAAGCGGACGATCCAGCGCGATGAGCCAGTCGAGAAGCAGCCTGGCAACAGACGGCTCATCCAGCAAGAACGATGGGACGGCGAGCAGGTAATGTGCGCCTCCTCCCGGAAGAAGGATTTCCGTGAGGCGGACGAGCGCTTGCGGGTCGAACGGCTCCGAGGCATCCGAGGCCTGAATTTCAGCCCACCGGCAAGGGATCTCCTCCGGTGCCAATGCCTGCCAGTCGAGCTCTCTCCAGACCGTGCTCCCGGAGTCGGTCACGATCATCCTCACCTTGCCGTCGGGCAAGCGCGCGAACGACGAGCGCAGGACTTCCCTCGCCGAGCAAACCCTATCCCAGGCCGTGCGGAGCGCGGCGCGATCCATCTTCTCCCCGAAGCTGATGGATACTTGGGTGGCGAGCTTTTTTGCGGAGCTCTCGTCCCGGAGAAACGCTGCTGCCTGCATCGGATTTGGTGCGATCGCTTTCATCGGCTGCCTGGTTGGAAATCGCTTTTAGGATGTCGCGGGAGCTTGTTTGCTCGGCCCCCTGGAAACAGCATTTTCATTTTGCGATGCTAGGGGCAGGCGGAGCCGATGTCCAGCCCTGCCGATGAACCGAAAAACCAGTGATGCACACCCGGCTTCCCTCACTTTTCCAGGCGGCCAAGCAGGCGGAGAAGCCCGTCCAGGATCGTGAGCGGGTGGGGCGGGCAGCCGGGGATGTAGAGGTCCACAGGCAGGAGCGCTTCCGCGCCGCCGCCCACCTCGGGATGGCCGGCAAACGGACCGCCCGCAATCGCGCAGGCGCCGACGGCGATCACGATCTTGGGCCCGGGAACGGCATCGTAGGTTTTGCGCAGCGCAAGCTCCATGTTTTTTGTGACCGGCCCGGTGACCAGGAGCCCGTCGGCATGGCGCGGGGAGGCGACGAACTGGATGCCGAACCGGCCGAGATCCCATCCGATGGTGCCGAGAACATTCGTGTCGGCCTCGCAGGCCGCGCAGCCTCCGGCGCTCACCTGGCGCAGCCGCAGCGAACGCCCGAAGAGCTTGCGGAGCTTCGCATCGAGCCCTGCGGCCAGGCGGACCTCCTCCCTGCCGGGCGCGCCGAGCACAAGGCCGTCGCGCTGGCTCGCGGCCATCCGGTGATCCCCTGTCTGGGCGATGGCCTGCTGCGGGCAGATCTTTACGCAGGCCGCGCAGAAGAGGCAGCTGCCGAGGTCGAGGGAGAGGGGGGAGCCGGGCGCGCGGGCGACAGCCCCTGTCGGGCAAACGGCCACGCAGTCCGAGCAGCCTGCGGCGCACTTTGAGGCATCTGCCTTCAGCGCGCCGCCATGCCGGTCCGGCAGTGCGGGGGCCGGGCCTTTCGGGTAGGCCATTGTCTCGCATCCTCGCGCGAGGCGGTGGGTGAGGGCATCAAGGACAAACATGGCTAAAGGTCAAATCCGCAGTAGGACAGGTTGAAGCTTTTGTTGCAGATGGGAAAATCCGAGATTGCCGTGCCGCGGAGAGCGAGGGCCAGCCCGGTCCAATTGTGGAAGGACGGATCGGTGATCTTGTACCTGCGGAAGCGCCCGGCGCTGTCCGTGATCGCAACGTGGCAGATTTCGCCGCGCCAGCCTTCCACCAAGGTCACCGCGAGCGAGGCGGAAGCCAGCCCGGGCAGATCCTCGCGAAGAGGGCCGTCCGCAGGAGAGTCCAGCTGCGCGAGAAGAAATTCTCCGGATCGCTGGATTTCCAGCGAGCGCACGCGCGCGCGCGCAAAAACATCCCCGCTCGGCCAGACGGCTACCGGCAGCTGGGCGAACCGGAACCACCCGGCCGGATGATCGTAGCGGACATCCCGGACGAGCCCGCAGGCGCGCGCGGCGGGGCCGACCATCCCGATCTCCACGGCCTGCCCAGGGAAAACCGTTCCCGTGCCCTCGAACCGGGCGCGCACGGACGCGGAATCCCAAAACCATGCGACCGCCCGCTCGGCATCCGACAGGGCGGATTGCAAGCTGGCGCGCAGCCTGTCAGCCCGGGCGGGTTCGAGATCGTGCCAGCACCCGCCCGGCAGGACGAGCCCGCGGGAAAAGCGGTTGCCGCAAACCATGGCGGTCAGGTTCAGAAAGTCGCCCCGGATTTTTCCGCAGGCCGAGGTGGTGGGCAGGAAGGCGACGTCTCCGGCAAGGGCACCGATGTCTCCGGTGTGGCTGGCGAGGCGCTCGAGCTCGAGCGCTATCGCCCGCAGCCATTGTGCGCGCAATGGGGGCTCGGCTCCGGCCAGCGACTCCATCACGCTGGCATAGGCCGTGGCATGGGCGGCCGTGGCATCCCCGGAAACGGCTTCCATCTGAGCGAGGGTTGTCCGATGGGGTCCTCCGACGAGCGCGCTCTCTATTCCGCGATGCTGGTAGCCCAGGGCGATTTCAAGGTGGAGAACCTCCTCGCCCGCACATTGGAAACGGAAATGGCCCGGCTCGATGATCCCGGCATGCACGGGGCCGACCGCGACCTCGTGGATCTCGCTGCCATCCACCCGGAAAAACTCCCCGTTCACTGGTGCTCCTTCGCTGCCCGCCCGGACAGGTTTGAGCCACGGATGGCCAGCCGGGGCGATCGAGCGTTCCTCCCAGATCTCCCGCTCGAAAAGATGCGCCTGCGGGTGGCTGGGCGTGAGCGAGGGGAAGGCGCCTGAAAATGCCATGCTGCGCCCGACTGCGAGCGTGTTGTCCGAATCGAAAGCGAGCACAGCAACCAGGCAGGCCCCCGAGCGCTCCGGCATCGAAAAAAGCGAGCAAAGCCTGGCCCCCCGGCCCAGCTCTTCTGCGGTGGCCGCCACAAAATCCTCCGCCGGCCAGCACGGTACGTCCGCCCAGGGCAGGCTGGAAGCATTGGGAAGGAATGCGAAGGGCTCTCTCATGGTCTTGGAAAAAGCTGCGCGACGGCGGCCGTCCAGGTCGACTGCAGGAGCGAGGGGGTAAACAGGCCGATCCACAAGGACAGAACGAGCAGCACGAGCGGGGGAGCGATGAGCCAGAAGGTCTCGCGAAACTTCACCCCTCCGGCCTTAGCCGCCGGGCGAGGCCGCCCGTCCACCACAGCAAAAACCACGCGGGTAAGCCCGAAAAATGCGAACAGCAGGCAGACAAGAAACCCTGCAGCCGCAAGGCCGTGACCAGTTTGGATCGCGGCCCCGAGAACTTTCAGCTCGCTAAAAAACGGCCCGAATGGCGGGCAGGCGGTGATGGCAAACATCCCGGCGACGAAGATGGCAGCGGAGCGAGGGACGACATGGGACATGCCGCGAACATCGTCCAATGACGGGGATCCCGCCGCCCTGCGGATGTTGCCGGCGCTCAGGAAGAGCGCTCCTTTAGTCAGGCCGTTGCTCCAGACATGGAAGAGCGCGGCCCAGACGCCCAGGCCGCCCAGGCTGGCCGCGATGCTCAATATGCCCATGTGCTCGATGCTCGAATACGCAAGCATCCGCTTGTAGTCCCTCGTGCCAAGAAGGAAAAGTGCCGCAGCCGCCATCGAAAACAGCCCGATGGCAAGAAGCGTGCGGTCGGCGATCTGGCTTTCCCCCGCAGAATTCACGACCGAGCGAATCCGCAAAATGGCGGTGAACGCCACGCTGGTGACCCCGCCCGCGAGGATCGCGCCCACAATCCCGGAAGCCTCCCCGTAAGCATCCGGCTTCCATGTGTGCATCGGCGCCAGGCCCATTTTTGTTCCGTAGCCAACAAGCAAAAGCACCCAGGCGGCGAGCACCCACGGGCGCGAGAGCCCGGCGCCTTGCGCGGTCAGCGCGACGAATGTCAGGTCGCCTTCGCCTCCGCCGTGCAGCGAGGAATACCCGAGGCAGAACGAGCCGAGAAGGGAAAGCGCGATCCCCGTGCCTCCGACGAGGAGGTACTTCCATGTCGCCTCAAACGCGCGCGGCGTATTGTTGAAGTGCAGCAGCGGCACGGCCGCGAGGGTCACCGCCTCGGTGGCGATCCACAAAATCCCGAGATGCCTCGCCTGGTGGCCGGCGCTCAGAAGGCCGAGGACCGCGAGCAGCGCCGCGACAAAAATCCGGTTCGGCCGCTCCTGCCGGATCTTCAAATACGGGACGGCATAGACGCCGCAGACAAAGAACAGGAGCGAGACGGCTGGCAGCACGGCCGCCGCCAGCGGGTCAAAGCCGATCCATGCTTCCGGGCTCACCGGGGGAGGGGAGGAGAGCAGGCGGAAACAGAGCGCCGCATGTAAGAGCCCGACGGCCGGCAGAAACCATGGCCGCGTCCGGTTATCCGGCCAGAAGGCTGCGAGGATCGCGCCCGCAAGAGGAATCATAATCAGCGCGTTCATTCGTGGAGAGCTGTCAGCTTGCGGGTGTCGAGCGAATCGAATGCGCGCTGGATCCTGTCGATGATGATCCCCAGCACGAAGACGCCGACGGTCAGGTCCAGAAGCACGCCCGCCTCGACCAGCAACGGGGTTGCCTTGATCAGCAGCAGGCCGAAGAGGTAGATCCCGTTCTCCAGGATCAGGTAGCCGCACACCTGGGAAATGGCCTTCGCCCGGCCGATGAGCAAAATAAATCCGGTGAGCACGGAGGCCAGGGCACCAGGGACGAGGAGCGAGCCCGCGTGCTCTGGAAGCAGCGGGAGCGCGCTGGCCACCGCCACGGCCGCGACCGTGCCGCCGGCCCCGAGGAGCAGCGACGGCATGAGCCCGATGAACGGCTGAATTTCCCGCTCGATGTTCGCGGCGCGCATCGCCCGCCGCAGGAGCCCTGGGATCACAAACCCCTTGCCTGCCACGGTGGCAACTGCAACGCACATGATCTGCCAATTCAAGTGTTGGCTCTCCAGCAGGATCGGCATGAGGCCGAGGGCGATGCCCTGTGTGGACACCGTGCGGATGAGCGACGGCAGCCGGCTGCTGCCAAGGGCCACGAGGTTCAAGCCCATCGCCAGGCCGATCAATAGGTTCAGCATCGAGATCATACTTCGCCTCCCTTCCAAGCTACCAGCAAGGAGAACAGGCACAGAAGAAAAGCCATGGTCAGCAGGAGGGGCACGTGCCGGAACGAGAACCTCGCCAGAAAGGATTCTGTGAGGCCCACGCCCAGGGTCACCAGGAGCACCCCGCCTGCCAGCGCTCCTGCTGCCGCCAGCGGAGGCAGGTCCCCCAGCGGCAGCACTGCGGCCGTGAGCAGGACGGCGAAGAGCAGCAGCTTCATGGACGCGCCGTGCAGGATCACCGCCAGCGGGGGGCCGCTGTGATCGAGCACCATGACCTCATGGATCATCGTCAGCTCGAGGTGCGTGTTCGGATCGTCAAACGGCACCCGGCAGTTCTCTGCGAGCAACACAATAAACATCCCTGCCGCGAGCAGCATCGTGCCTGCCCCCGGTGCCGGAGACAGCATGCCAACGAGGGAGACGCTCCCGGTCTGGACCGCCAGAGAAAGCATCGCCGCAAACATCGCCGCCTCGGCCAGGACGGCATAGCTGACCTCTCTCGCCGCCCCCATCCCCTCAAAAGCGGACCCGGTTTCCAAGGCGGCCCAGGCGGTGCAAAACCTTGCGAGGGCGAGCAGGTAAACCATCAGGATCACGTCTCCGCGAAAGCTCACCCCGGCGCCGGCGGGCCCGAGCGGCAGAAGGAATGCGGCTCCCGCGACCGCGACCCATGCCACTGCCGGGGCCACCACAAACGCCGGGGAGGCGAGCGTGCTGAGCACGACCCCCTTCTGGCAGAGCCGGATGAGGTCGTAGTAGAGCTGCAGCACGGGCGGCCCCTGGCGCCCGGCCACCCAGGCTTTGACTTTGTTGATCAGGCCCGGCAGCAGCGGAGCCAAAACGATCCAGAGAACCATGCGGACGATCATCATAAATAGCTGCCCTCCAGGAAGACGAAAATGCTGAGGGCGGCAAGGCCGACCACAAGGTAGAGAATGTATGCCTGCAGGCGTCCTTGCTGGAGGCCGAGCGCGGCGTGGGACAGCCTGGAGACGACTTCCCCGGCCGGCGCGACCAGCCGCTCCAGCACGGTCTCTGGAACCCGCTCGATGCGGAGGGATCCCGAGGGAAACGGGCCGTGCGGGCGGCGGAGCTTGCGCTCGGGGCGGAAGGCCCAGAAAAACCAGCCGCCAGCAATCTCAGAGAACGACCCGCTGGTATATTGCATTCTCGGCGTGGGGGCGCGGTATCCGCAATCCCACGTCAGGTCGCGCCGCACCCCGTTCGCGCGGGCTTTTTTCCAGAGCAGCAGGCCTGCGGCAGCCGCGAAGGCCGCCAGCGCGGCCTGGGCCGGCCCGAGCGTGAAGAGCGGCGTTTTTACGGCTGCCCAGGCGGGGTTCCAGGACCCTGCCGCGCGCGCGATGGCGGGCCAGACCAGGCCGGGCGCGATCCCGATGGCCGCGCACGCCGCAGCCAGAACGGCCATGGGCGCAAGCATCCCCGCATGGCATTCGCGGGCTTCCGCCGCAGGCCTCGTGCGCGGTGCCCCAAGAAAAACCATCCCGCCCGCTTTGATGAAAGCGGCCATCGCGAGCGCCCCGGCCATTGCGAGCAGGATCGCGGCAGGCAGCGCGGCCCAGGCGAAGCCGGCCCGCGTCGTCGCGGCATCGAAGAGCCCCAGGTAGATCAGCCATTCGCTGACAAACCCGTTGAGCGGCGGAAGCCCGGAGACGGCGGCGGCACCGACAGCGAAGAGCCCGGCCGTCCAGGGCATCGTGCGGCAGAGCCCGCCCATCCGGCTCATCTCGCGCGTGCCGGTCGCATGCAGGACGGATCCCGCGCCAAAGAAAAGCAGCGACTTGAAGAGCCCGTGGTTCCAGACGTGCAACAAGGCGCCGGCCAGGGCCAGCTGCCCCCAGGCGGCATTTCCGTTTGCCCTCGCCAGCAAGGCCCCGCCGAGCCCGATCAGGATCACGCCGACGTTCTCGACCGAGCAGTAGGCGAGGAGGCGCTTGATGTCGTTCTGGGCCATGGCGAAGGCGATTCCCAAGAGCGCGCTCACGGCGCCAAGCCCGATCACCGCATAGCCCGCATCGGGCGGCACCGGCAGCCAGCCGCCAAAGCGAACGATCCCATAAATGCCCATCTTGATGGCCACGCCGGACATCATCGCCGAGACATGGCTCGGCGCGTTGGCATGGGCGGATGGCAGCCAGATGTGGCAGGGAAAAAATCCGGCCTTCATCCCGAATCCGAAGAGCGCGAGCCAGAAGAGCGAAGGGGGGACTCCCGGCATCGGGCCGAGATCCCAGGTCCGCGCGTGGACGGCCAGGATAGCGAAGAAGGCGAAGAGCGCGAGCGTGCCCGCATGCGAGGACGCGAGGTAGAGCCAGCCGGCTTTCCTCACTTCTGGCCGCCGGCTGTCGAGCGTGATGAGAAAATACCCGCACAGGGCGAACCCCTCCCAGGCGATGAGGAAATGCAGCCCGTTGGAAACCACCAGCACCAGGCCCATGAAGAGGATCAGCGCATTCCACCAGACCCTGCCCCGCGCCGCCGACGGCTGGCCAGACCAGTATTCGCGGGCGTAGGCGGCCCCGGCGCCTCCGATGATGCTGACGAGCACGAGGAAGATCGCGCTCACCCCATCGAGGCGGAGGTGTACCCGCTCCCCGCCCAGCAGAAAGGTGCTGGTCCACTCCCAGTCGCTCGGCCCGAGCAGGGTCGCCGCTGCCGCAACAAGCCCTGCCAGGGCGCCTGCCATGGTGAGCGAGAGTGAGGCGCGCTCGGACCAGGACGCGAGGCCCATGGCAGCGAGCAGGCAGGCTGCGGAAAAAAGCAGCGCTCCGCTCATGCCCCCCCCCCGATCTTTCCCGTCTCATCGAACCCGGCGAACGCGCGGTAGATCTCCCCGTCATCTGCCCCTCCGCCCACGATGTCGCGCAGCGGCACGCCAGACAGCAAGCGGCTCAGACGGCCGAGCAGCTCGAGGTGGGTGCGGGCCGAGGGCGCAATAAAAAAGAGGAGCATGGTGACCGGCACGTCATCCACTTGCGGCTCGGTCAAGACCAGCGGCTCGCGCAGCAGGAGGAGCGCCACGGTGCCGGACTCCCGGCCGAGCGCGATGCGCGCGGACGGGTGCGGGAGCGCAAATCCTCCGCCGACCGGGGCGGTCGTCACCCCGCCTTTCGCCCCAAGCCGCTGCGCCAGCATTTTTCCGACCGAAGCCGTGACGCCGGGCAGCGCGCCGACCACCTTTTCCACGACGGCCGGAACCCCGTCTGCGGGCACGTCGCGCCAGATGCCGCCAGCGCGAAGCAACGGCTCCAAGCGGATCCCCTCTCCCAGGGTTCTCGCCTCGGGGGCGAGGAATCCCGCCTTCGTCGCCAGCCCTCGGGTGGCGGCCCATTGCGCGACCTGCGACCGGTCGAAGAGCAGCCGCCCCCGGTCGGGGGTGTTGGGCAACCCCTCATAACGGACCCATCCATCAATGACTTTTTCCGAAACTCCGAAGGACTCGGCCATCTGGACAAGATTTAAGAACATAGCGATCGGTCTATCATTTTCCGCCTGCCAATACCAGCGCCGTCAGAGCGGCCAGGCCGATCAGGAGGTAGAGGATGTAGGCCTGCACGGTTCCTTGCTGGACGCTCCTCGCCGCCATGGCCAGCTGCATGACTGCGCTGCTGGCTGGCTGGACGACCCGCGCAAGCACGGTCTCGGGAGTGTGCTCGCGCCAGGCGCACGCCTCCGGAAAAATCTTTTCTGGCGCGGCCCCCTGGCTCACGGGTTTGAGGATCCAGGCGAACCATTCGGTGAGGATTCCGGCAAACGAGCCGGCCGTATATTGCATGCGTGGGGACGGGGAGGCGAACGCGCAATCCCAGGTCGGCGCGCGGGCGATCCCGTGCCGGCGGGCCAGCCACCAAATCCCGCAGGCCGCAGCGGCGCAGAGCGCTGCCAGCACGATGTGAAAATTTCCGAGGGCGCCGAGCGGGGCGGGCACCTGGGCGCCGGACCATGCCGGCTGCCAAGCCCCCAGCGCCCGTGCGATCGACGGCCAAAAAAAACCTGGTGCCAGGCCGATGGCGACGCACCCTGCGGCCAGCGCGCCCATGGCTCCACGCATCCCTGGGCCGCACTCGTGCGCCCGCGCGGCGCGCTCCGTCCTCGGGGCCCCCAGGAAGACCACCCCGCAGGCTTTGACAAAGCACGCCAGCGCCAGGGCTCCGGTCACCCCGAGAAAGATCGCGGCGGGAATGGCGGCCCATGCGGAAGGGCCCCGGGTGAGCGCCGCATCAAAAAGGCCGAGATAGACGAGCCACTCGCTCACCAAGCCATTGAGCGGAGGCAGCCCGGAGATCGCTACGGCCCCCAGCGCGAAGAGCCCTGCCGTCCAGGGCATCGCCCGCCAGAGCCCGCCCATCCGGCTCATCTCGCGCGAGCCGGTCGCGTGCAGGACCGACCCTGCCCCGAAAAAAAGGAGGGATTTAAAAAGCCCGTGGTTCCAGACATGGAGGAGGCCGCCCGCCATCGCCAGCCTCCCCCATGGCGCATTCCCGTGCTCGACGGCGACCATCGCGAACCCGATCCCGATCAGGATGATCCCGATGTTCTCCACGCTGTGATACGCGAGCAGGCGCTTGATGTCGTGCTGCCCGAGCGCAAAGGCCACCCCGAGCACGGCGCTCAGAACTCCGAGCGCCGCCACCGTCCACCCCGCACCCGATGGGGCAGGCAGCCACCCGCCAAACCGGACGATTCCGTAGATCCCAAGCTTCAGGGCCATCCCCGAGAGGATCGCCGAGACGTGGCTCGGGGCGTTGGCATGCGCCGAAGGCAGCCAGATGTGCAGCGGAAACAGGCCGGCTTTTAATCCGAACGCGAAGAGCGCAAGCCAGAAAAGCGAGGCCAGCTCGGGCCGGCCGTGGAATGGCCCGAGCTCCCAGCTTCCCGTGCGGATCGCCAAAATGGTGAAGAGGGCAAACAGGCAGAGCGTCGAAGCGTGCGATGCGGCGAGATAGAGCCAGCCGGCCGCGCGGACCTTCCTCCGATTCCTGTCGAGGGAGATGAGAAAATAGGCGCTTAACGTGAAGAGCTCCCAGCCCATGAGGAACTGCAATCCGTTGGCCGAAAGGAGGACCGCCCCCATGCAGAGCAGCATGGAGCTCCACCAGAAGCGGCCGGCCCGCGCCGAGCGGGGGTGGGAGGCATCCGTCCAGTATTCGCAGGAATACACCGCCGCCGCAGACCCCACGGCGGCGAGCAGGACCAGAAAAAATGCGCTGAGCCCATCAAGGCGGAAATGCAGTGGCTCGCCCCCGACGGCCATCCCGCTTCGGAAGTCCCAGTCCGGTCCGCCGGCCAGCACCGAGGCTGCAGCAGCAGCCGCCAGCGCTCCGCCAAGGACGACCGACCATGCCCACAGGCGAGGGGCAAAGCGCCCGAAAAAAAAGCTGAGAAGGAGCGCGGCGGCCGCAAGCAGAAGTGCTGATCCGGGCAACATCATCAGGCGGGCTCAGTCAGCGAGGGGGTTCCACACGCGGCGGAATCCAAATCCTTGAAAGTCCATCAGTTTGCGGTCGGTTCGAGCAAGCGCAGGTGGGGAAACCATCGGCGCAGGTAGCCGCGATCCCTTGCGGCGAGGCGATCCGCCTGCACCTGGGCATGAGCGGCGATGAGAAAATCGGGGACGAGATGCTGCCTGGGCCCTCCGCGCAGTCGGTATTCCTTGAATGTGCATCCGGCAAGGAAAGCCGCATCTTCCCGGATGTCATCGTAACGGATGCCGAGGCGATTGAGAAAACCGTTTAGTGTCGCGGGGTCACCGGCGGAGGGGGAAAGTTCGGCGAACGTCACCGCACTAACAAGAAGCGGCCCCTCCGATGCCGCTCTTTGGAGGGTTTCCGCCCACGCCTCCCAGCCGGCCTCCTCCTTGATCAGAGACCACAGCACCGACGAGTCGATCGCCGTCCTCATGGCTCTGTCTTGTCCGCAGGGCCTCCCCGCAAATCATCCACAAGTTTTTCCGCCGACAGCTTTTCCCAAGGAAGTCCCTTCAGGCGGGCACGGGAGATCTTTTTCCATTCGTCCAAAGTCTTGCTCCATTCCCTCCTGTTGATGAGCCGTCGCGCGGTCAGCACCGGGGCGCTGGCGTCAAACTCCAGTTTGTCACCGGGGGCCAGCGCGAAGCGCTGCCGGATTCCCAAGGGGATCGTAATCTGCCCCTTGCTCGTAATGGTCGCTGCCATGGCTATTCCATGGCATGGGGCGGAAGGCTTGGCAAGCATTACTTTGTGTCATTACCATCGAAGGAGGGGTGCATCTTTCAGCCATTCAGCGGCGTGGCGAGCCCCTCGGCGGATGCGAGGCGAATCTGGTTGGCGTCGAAGGAGAGGAACTCCCTGGCATCGAGCACGAGAGCGGTGGCGATATGGAGAATGTCAAAGCTGCGATGGCCGCCGCCAACCGTGCGCGATTTGGAGATCCGCTCGCCCGTGACAAGCACGCCAGGGATGTCGCAGTCCTGCATCGCAACAAGACCGGAGCGCATATCATCGCCCATGTCGGAGAGCATTTTTTCCGCTTCGTGCAAAGGATAGCCGACGGCAGCATCCTTTCTGTGGCGGAATGCCTGGAAGCGGACCGCCTGGCGGAATTCCCAGAGCAACAGGCGCGTGACATGCAGCGGTTCCGTCATGGTTTCCCGGTAGGCCAGAGCACGTTCCGAGTTGTCCTGGGTGCGGTAGAGCGCACACAGGAAGGAGGTATCAGGATAGGCGATCAACTCATGTCCCCCAATTCGGCTTCCCGCATTTCCCGGACCTCCTCGGCCGAGAAGACCCTGTCGCCCCAAGTCTCCTTCATCCGACGCCGATGCTCTTCCGCGTCAAACTTCGGAACCTTGTCCTGGCGCGGCAGCGTAAGGAGCGCGACGGGCTTGCCATGCTTCGTGATCTCGATTTCCTCGCCATCAGCAAGCCATGCCATCACCTTGCCAAAATCATACCGCAGATCTCTGATGGTGAGCGTTTGCATAAAATGTGATGATTTATTTTATCACAAGATAAAGCGCAGCGTCTTATGTTGTCAAGACGCCACTGCCGGGGCCCTGATCCGTGCGTCAGCGCAATGGAGGGCGGTCGCCCCCGGCCGCCTTGCTGAGCAGTCCGAGGGCGGGCTGCCTGCCTGTATTTACCGTTTGTCGAGCCGCACTCCCTGCCTTCCTCA
Organism: Verrucomicrobiia bacterium; assembly: GCA_037127695.1. Lineage (GTDB taxonomy): Bacteria > Verrucomicrobiota > Verrucomicrobiia > Chthoniobacterales > Terrimicrobiaceae > QYQL01. The sequence continues at coordinate 32,161 of JBAXXX010000005.1, forward strand.
TTCTTATGTGATGGATTTGGGCGGGGGCTGAGAACTTTACACGCTGAGCTTGGGTGGATAATGTGCCCGCTGCCGTCCCGGAGACCCTGAGGGCGTCTGCACACCTACTACAAAAAATGCCACTAGCCGCCCAAGCCCCCGATTGCCCGGATCGCCCGGCGGGCGTGCCCTGGCGCGGGATTTGGCCGTGGGCGTTTTCCTTGTTTGCCGGGGCGACGATGTCTCTCTGCTATGCCCCGGCGGGCTGGGGGGATCTCTGCTGGGGGGCGATTGCGCCGCTGGCCTGCGCGATCTGGTTTTCCCGGCCGGCGGCGAGGCGAGAACGGCTGAGGCTGGCCGGGCTGGGTTTTTTGTTTGGGGCGGCGTATTTTGGAGGGAGCCTGTTCTGGCTGACGACGCTCACTGTGCCCGGGTGGGCGGCCCTCTCGCTTTATCTTTCCGCGTATCCGGCAGCCTGGGCGGTTTTTCTCGGAACGGTTGCGAAGCCGCAGGATGCCGCTGAGGCGGGCGGGCGGCCGGCCTGGCTGGGCTCGGCGGGCAACCTTCGGGCCTGCGCGCTCGGCGCAGCGGCCTGGGTGGCTCTCGAATGGCTTCGCGGGGTCATCTTCCCGCAGTTCCCGTGGAACCCCGCCGGGGTCGCGCTCGGGAAAAACATTCCGCTGATCCAGATCTCCGATATCACCGGGGTCGGAGGGATTTCGTTTCTCGTTGTGATGGTCAACCTGATGGCCGTGGCGACGGTCAGGCGGGTGATGATAGAAAAAAATCTCGGGGTGCGCCGGCCGCATTACGATTTTGCGCTGACCGTGGCGCTTGTTGCCCTGGCATGGGGGTACGGGGTGCGGGAGATGTTTGCTCCTGCGCCTGCCGTGACGGATTTCAGCTTCGCGTCGGTCCAGGCGAACATCCCCCAAAGCGTGCGCAACGATCTGGCCCAGGAGTCCGACGTGCTCGCGAGCTACGCCCGCCACACCGAGGTCGCGCTCGCGATGCGGCCGGATCTTCTCCTGTGGCCCGAGTCCGCAACCCCCCGCCCGGTTTTCAATGACCAGGCGACGTGGGATGCCGTGCGCGGGCTGGCCGAGAAGCACGACGGGGACTTTTTGCTCGGAACCGTGCACCTGAGCGAGGGGGGGGATTTTAATTCCGTCGCCATGCTGAGCGAGCATGGCAAAGCGGCCCAGATGTATCACAAAAACCACCTCGTGCCGTTCGGTGAATACATCCCGTTCCGGAAGGCATTCCCTCTCTTCGCCTGGATTGTCGGAGATCTCGTGCCGGGAGATTTCGATCCCGGGCCAGAGCCGGTCGTCTTTGAAATGTCCGCAAAGCCGGTAAAAATTGGTCCGCTGATCTGCTTTGAGGACGTCCTGGGCGACCTGGCCCGGCAGTTTGCTCTCCGGGGGGCGCAGGCGTTTGTGGTCGTGACGAACGACGGATGGTTTCTCGACAGCGCGGGCTCCCGCCAGCACCTCGCCCATGCCGCCTTCCGCTGCGCGGAGAACAAAATCCCGATGGTCCGCTCGGCCAACTCCGGGGTCACCTGCATGGTCGACCGGTTCGGCATGGTGAGGGAGACATTGCAGACGGAAGGAGGAGACACGTTCATCGAGGGGGTGCTCTTCGGCAAGGTGCCGGCGCCGGCTTCTCCCCCGACGACATTCTACGCGCGGAATGGCGAGGCATTCTCCATCGCCTGCCTCCTCGTCTCCGCCCTCGCGGCCGGACGCGCTTTTCTCCGCTCGCACAAAATAAAAAATTCCGCTTGTCCACCGACATCCGAAACGAAACCCTTGGCCCAATGAAAGCACTTGTGACCGTCATGCCCAAGCCCACCGTCCTCGACCCGCAAGGCGCCGCCGCCGCCGATGCCATGCGCCACCACGGCCTGAAAAATATCGGGCGCGTGCGGATCGGGAAAATCATCGAGATCGAGCTTCCCGAGGGGGCTGACGAGGCGGCGCTCCACGAGGTCGCCAGGGACCTCCTCTCGAACCCGGTCATCGAGGATTACTCGATCAGCATTCTTAACCACTAACGGCCACTCAAGAAATGGAAACGCATGATCCTCTGAGCCTTTTTTCAGTTTTAGTGAAAATGAGTGGTTAAAAATTCTTTATGAAATTTTCCGTCCTTCGATTTCCGGGTTCGAACTGCGACCAGGATTGCGTGCATGCGCTGAGCGCGATCCCCGGTGCCTCGGCCGACTATGTCTGGCACAAGGATTCCTCGCTCGGCGGCTGCGATGCGGTGGTCGTCCCCGGGGGGTTTTCTTACGGCGACTACCTGAGGTGCGGGGCGATTGCCCGGTTCTCTCCGATCATGAAGTCCGTCAGGGAATTTGCGGCTTCCGGCGGGCTGGTGGTTGGGATCTGCAACGGGTTTCAGATCCTCTGCGAGAGCGGGCTCCTGCCGGGCGCGCTCGTGCGCAACCGCGGCCTGCACTTCGTATGCGAGCACGTCTGCCTCCGCGTCGAGCTTCAGGATACGAGGTTTACCAACGCCGCGAGGACCGGACAGGTTTTAAAGATTCCGATCGCGCATGGCGAGGGGTGCTACTTTGCGGACGACGAGACGCTCGGCCGCCTGCGGATCAACGGGCAGGTCGTCCTGCGCTACTGCGACGGCCAGGGCCGCACGTCGGCCGAGGCGAACCCGAACGGCTCGCTCGACAACATCGCCGGCATCCGCAACGAGGCGGGAAACGTCTTCGGGCTCATGCCCCACCCGGAGCGCGCCTGCGACCCGCTCCTCGGCAGCACCGACGGGCTCGCCATTTTTGAAAGCCTGATTGCCGGATGATCTAATCTTCTCTCCGTGCCCTCTGTGGTTCAATTTCTTCCGCTTATGACTCCCATCACACCCGCTATCATCGCCAAGCACGGCATCACGCCCGAGGAATACCAGCGCATCCGCGAGATCCTCGGGCGGGATCCCAATTTCACCGAGCTCGGGGTCTTTTCGGTGATGTGGAGCGAGCACTGCTCGTATAAGAATTCGAAGCTTGAGCTGAAAAAGTTTCCTACCGGCGGCGCGCGGGTTCTGGTGAAGGCGGGCGAGGAGAATGCCGGGGTTATTGACATCGGGGACGGGTGGGCGATCGCGTTCAAGATGGAGAGCCACAACCACCCGAGCGCGGTCGAGCCGTTCCAAGGGGCGGCGACCGGTGTGGGCGGGATCATCCGGGATATTTTCACGATGGGCGCGCGCCCGGTTTTCTCGATGAACTCGCTTCGGTTTGGCGACATCCGGGGCGACTCGGCCGAGGCGCGCACGAACCGCCGGCTGTTCGCGGGCGTGGTTGCCGGGATCTCGCACTACGGGAACTGCATCGGGATTCCCACGATCGGCGGGGAGGTCTATTTTGATGACAGCTATGCGGGGAACCCGCTCGTCAACGTCTTCTGCCTCGGCATCCTCCGCCACGAGCAGATCGCGCGAGGGGCGGCCGAGGGGATCGGGAACCCGGTTTTTTACGTCGGGGCCGAAACCGGGCGCGACGGGCTCGCGGGTGCGGCATTCGCCTCGCGGGAGCTGACCGAGGAGTCGAAGGAGGATCGCCCGGCCGTCCAGGTCGGAGATCCGTTCCGCGAAAAGCTTCTGCTAGAGGCCTGCCTCGAGCTCCTGGCCAGCGGCTGCGTTGCCGGCATCCAGGACATGGGTGCCGCCGGGCTCACGTGCTCGACCTGCGAGACCGCCAGCCGCGGCGGCACCGGGGTCGAAATCGATGTGAACCTCGTCCCGAAGCGCGAGTCCGGGATGACCCCCTACGAGATCCTTCTCTCGGAATCCCAAGAGCGCATGCTCGTGATCGTCAAAAAAGGAGAGGAGGACAAGGTCCGTGCGATTTTTGAGAAATGGGACCTGCCGTATGCCGAGGTCGGGACAGTGAACGGCGACGGGATGATGCGCGTCTGCGAGGGGGATTCCATCGCGGTCGAGATTCCTGCGCGCAAGCTGGCCGACGATGCTCCGCTCTATTCGCGCGAGGCCGCTGAGAAGCGCCCAGTCCCCCCTCTCGATCTGGCATCCATCCCCGAGGCCGATTGCACGGCAGCGCTCCCGGCATTGCTCGCCCATCCGAGCATCGCCTCGAAGCGGTGGGTCTGGAGGCAATACGACCACATGGTCCGCCTCGGTGCCACCGTCCTCCCCGGCTCGGACGCCGCCGTCTTCATCGTCCGCGAGGCGAATAAAATCCTCGCGGCCAGCACGGATTGCAACGCGATCTACTGCCGCCAGGACCCGCGCGAAGGTGCAAAAATTGCCGTCGCCGAAGCCGCGAGGAATATCGCCTGCACGGGAGCGATCCCGCTCGCCCTCACCGATAACCTGAATTTTGGAAACCCGCACAAGCCGGAGAATTTTCTCCAGCTTCGCGAGGCGGTCGAGGGGATGGCCGAGGCCTGCAGGGCGTTCGACACCCCGGTCACGGGCGGGAATGTCAGCCTCTACAACGAGAGCCCGGCGGGCTCAATCGATCCGACCCCGACGGTCGGCATGGTCGGGATCGTCGAGGATCCGAAGCACATCACCACCCAGTTCTTCAAGGCGGCGGGCGATGCCATCGTTCTTCTCGGCGAGCCGGGCGACGAGCTCGGGGCCTCGCATTACCTCCTCGCCATCCACGGGCTCAAGGCCGGACCTCCTCCCCGGCTCGATTACAAAAAAGAAATTGCCGTGCAGGATGCGGTTCGCGAGCTGATCCGGGCGGGCCTGGTCGAAAGCGCGCACGATTGCTCCGAGGGCGGGCTGGCGGTTGCCCTGGCGGAATCCTGCATCTCTGGAGACAAGGTTTTCGGGGCGAGCGCGGAAATCCCTGCGGGAGCGGCCCGCGCGGATATCCCGCTCTTCAACGAATCGCAGTCCCGCATCATCATCTCCGTGAAAGCCGCCAACGTGGCGGGAGTCCTCGCCCGCCTCGAAGCCAGCGGAGTTCCCGCGCGAAAGCTCGGAGATGTCACCGACGCGAAGGCTCTGAAAATCACCGCCGCAGGAAAGTGCTTCTCCTGGCCGGCCGGCGAGCTCCATAAAATTTGGACCTCGACGATCGGCGGCCTGATGGAAGCGTGAGCCCGATTTTTACAATCCCAGCGCGGGATTGGACAAGACCTTCAATGCCTTTTTGACGTCGGTCACGCGGAGGATCAGGAGCCCTTTTTTCGCTGCCGGCATCGAGGCGAGATAGGCATATTCGATATTCACCTTCGCCGCCGAGAGAGCCTTCGCGATGCGCGAGAGCGCGCCCGGGCGGTTGTCGTTCTCGATCATGAGGACGTCGGTCTCGATCACCAGCGTCCCGTGCGCCTCGAGAAGGGCGATCGCGCGCCGCGTGTCGCTCACCACCATCCGCACCACCGCGTGGTCGACCGTGTCCGATACCGTGAGGCCGTAGATGTTGATCTTGTCCTCGGCCAGCGCATCGCAGACATCCGAAAGCGTTCCGGGCTGGTTGGCGATGAAAATGGCGAGCTGCTCGACGATGCGGACGGATTTCATAATGAGCTGGCATCGTGGCACCGTCGGACTGATGAGTCGAAACAATTTCTCGGGTGCGAATGCGCGCGCAGGCTTCATCAGCCCGGTAACCTCGCCGCCCATGAGGGAGCAAAATGAGGCCGAAATCACGGCCAAACAACCGCCGGATTTATCTTGCTCTCCGGTATTCCAGCAATCTTCCGGGGCCGCCTTGATCCACGAGCCCCAATTTCCTGGCTGCGTTCTCGTCGAGGCGTCCCAACGCTTCTGGACGTGCCGATCGGCGATATGGGCAGGAAAGCTCCTGGATGCGTGGTGCGAAATGGTTCAGGGCCTAGCGGCATTCTACTTGTTCTTGCAATCTGCCTGCTGGCTTCCCGCTGATCGCGCGAAGGTAACTTGAAGTCTTATCAAAGGATTGCTGCTTATTATCTAAAAAACCAATCAGAAACTCTTGCCCCGCTCCGCGCAATTGCTGCTGCATGCCATCCCGGCCAAACCCAAATACAGTCATCGCATCATCCAATAGCCAGTAGCTCATGACCGTCGGGCGGGTTGCATTGTGCGCCAAATAAAACGCATTTTCCGAATTCGGGCTTTCAAAATATGCCCACTGCAACCCGGAGCTAACACTTTTCCATGCGACATCTAATGGTAGCTTTTCACCATCCATACGCACGCAATGGCCGGCCTTGCAATCAGGCCCCCCTCCCGGCGTGCCTTCATATAAAAACCAATAGCTGCGTTTTGCCTTTAACACCGTCATGCGGGCATAATCAGGTAGAAACTCCCACAAACATATCCATCCGCCATCATCTGACGCCGCTTTGAGAGTTATTTTGAGCGGCCCTTCATGGACGATCTCTGTTTTGCAGTTAGAAAATCCAGGATGGAAATAGTCGTTTCTCGGTATGATAGGAACCACTTCATAACCTGCTGGCGGGGCATGCTCTGGCGGGAGCTTCAAGGCTTTCAGGGATGGCTTCCCGTCCTTGATCTTTTGCAGGCGGCTTGCATTCACCATATTGGGAAGCCCGCGGTAGGTGCCGGCAGGGCCCTTGATCGACGCGTTGAAATTTATCCAGTCCGCTCCATCTTTATCAAATAAGCTCGATAAGCCGCCCGCTTGCTTCTGAAAGAAAAAAACAGCGCTTTTATTTGTGATTCTCAGGCAGTCCATCCCTTCATCCGTGGCCTGAGTATCCATGGTAAGGAGCGGGGCAGGTGTTGGCGGCGGTGTGCGGGCCTCCGGAGAGGTGTCAAAATATACCTCGTAATACCTCATCCTATCGGCATCTGCCTGGTCGCTCTTTTTTGTAATAAATAGCAATGTTCCGGCCACTCGCTTCAAAGAAAAGTTACTTGCCTTATCAAATTGAAAAGGTGTCGCGCTGGATAATTCTTGCAAGCCATCGTGTGAGGTTTCCACTATGCGGATTGTCTCGATATCGACAGGCTCATGCTTGGCTTTGAGCAATTGTGAAAAGTTAACAGGTATTTCCAATAGCTCATCAGCAAATGGAGTGGCGCAGGCGGTGATCTTTACCCGATACCTCTTGGCCCCGTCAAACCAAGGTCTTGTTGGATTCTTGGCCAGCACTGGCATGATAAAAAAAAGGGCGAGCAAGCAAATGAACGCTACTATTTTGATGGCGAGGAGCGAAGGCATGGTGCTTTATTCATCTGACGGACTGCAATGCGATCTTTTTTGAAATCCGTCAATTCGCGTGGGCGGATAACCAGCCATTGGATCGCGGTGCGCCATCTCCTGGGCGCTCACCGCCTGACGGCCGCCTGGCTCGCGCTCGCGGACGGAGGGCTCATGGAAACTTGGGTTAGGAGCTTGCAAGAATGGCGGAGGCAAGCGAGGTTGCCACCTTGATTGATTTGCGGGGACTTACAATCCCAGCGCGGGATTGGACAAGACCTTCAATGCCTTTTTGACGTCGGTCACGCGGAGGATCAGGAGCCCTTTTTTCGCTGCCGGCATCGAGGCGAGATAGGCATATTCGATATTCACCTTCGCCGCCGAGAGAGCCTTCGCGATGCGCGAGAGCGCGCCCGGGCGGTTGTCGTTCTCGATCATGAGGACGTCGGTCTCGATCACCAGCGTCCCGTGCGCCTCGAGAAGGGCGATCGCGCGCCGCGTGTCGCTCACCACCATCCGCACCACCGCGTGGTCGACCGTGTCCGATACCGTGAGGCCGTAGATGTTGATCTTGTCCTCGGCCAGCGCATCGCAGACATCCGAAAGCGTTCCGGGCTGGTTGGCGATGAAAATGGCGAGCTGCTCGACGATGCGGACGGATTTCATGATGAGCTGGCATCCTGGCACCCTCCTCCCCATGAGTCGAAACAATTCCTCGGGTGCGACGCGTGCGGCTGCGCCGCTGGGTTTATTTTGCTCTCCGGTATTCCAGCAATCTTCCGCGCCCCATATAAATGAGAACCAATTTTTTGGCGGTCAATTCCTCGATCGCCCAGCACATGTCGGATTTCTCGCAGTAGATATAGCGGGCCTTTTCTTTTGCAAGGGTGTCCTGCTCTTTGCCGTCTCTCATCGGCTTGTCTGTTAGAACAAAAACTTCGTCGTCCCACTCCGTCTCGCCGCCGCCTTTTTCCTTGCGGTGGTTGTTTTCGAACACCAGAAAATCAGACTTGTCATCAACGGCCTGCCATTTTCCCTGCAACATTTTCAGATTGATCCCGGCATCGTCGCCTGCCGCTGCGCCGGGATTTTTGTCCTTCGCGTTGAGATGGCTGCTCTGGAAGCCGCACAGGATAAGTGCTATGACGGCGAGGATTTTCGATGTTCGTCTCATTGGCCGACGGTAATGCAATGCGCCGGGCGGGGCAAGCTTTCGTCGTCGGCACGCTGGGCGCGGGAGGAAATCATGATAGTCCGCGAATCGGCCTTAGGATTCGAATGAGCCAGCGGCCCATTGGCGGAGGAACCTTGCTAGCTCACCCACCGCCGCACTTCGTGCATTGCGGACGAAAAAGCCAGAGGAGGCACAGCCGAGGAGCAGAGCGATGGAGGCAGGATATTCGAGCGCAAGCGCCAGGCAAAACCCGGCATTGAAGCGGTCCCCCGCCCCGGTGCTCTTCTTGGGGTTCGGGCAAAAGGGGCCGATCTGGCTGAAGGCGCCATCGGTATCCGAGGAAACGGCGAACGAAATACGATGGATGACCACCCGGGTGATCCCGAGACATGCTCGCAACCCTGCCGCCTGGGCGAGCGTCTGTTCGGGAGTCGCTTCCGGCGGGGATGGGTCGAGCCCGTGCTGCCGGCATAGGATATTTGCCTCGTTGCCATTTAGCCCAAGGGTGAGGGGGCCAGATGGCTCAAAGTCGCGCAAGATGCCTGTCATTTCTACAATGTCCGCGGCCGAACGGCTTGACGGGTCCACCAAATCAATCAGAAAATGAGGCCGGTGGCTCAACTTGGAAAAGACCTCCTTTTGCAAGGTGCGCCAAACGTCGGTCATATGCGGATAGAGCGACCAGTCGGTTAGCGCGATGACCTGCGCCCTCCCACAGTCCTCGGCGTAGGTCCCTTCGGCTAGAAATTTCCGTGCGATCTCTGGCGTGAACTCGGCCAGCTGCCTGACCGCGCTGAACATCAGCTTCCCGTCGGTGAACTCAAAGGCCAGCGTGCGCCCGGGCTCTCGCCCCCACGAGTGAAACCCATGGCATTTCGCCGCGATGTCACGGAATGCGGCATGCACCGGATCGCCAAGCGTTGCAAAGCAGTCGACGCGTGCTCCGAGGCTCGCCAGACCGTCGGCCAGGTTGACCGCGCAGCCGCCAGGGTGAACGTCGTTGACGACGATCTCGCGGAGGCTGCTGTGCCCGGCCGATGCCGAAACCATCCTGCCGAATGTCGCAATGTCCGGGACCGGAGAGAAATCCTCCAGCGACCTCCGCTCGCCGACGAGCGATATCATTTCGTCCACGAAGCCATCAAACCCGGTGACCACCCGGCACTCGGGAATTCTGGCCGTTTCGATCAGCCGTGCCAGTTCGAGACATCCTTGCTTCATGACGGGTCGCTCAGAAGTTTGACCTCCGCCTCCGCGTCTTCCTCAACATGGGGGAACCTCCCGATGTCGGGGTCGATAAAAAAGTTGTCGTGGGCATCGTCATTTGCGGTCGAGACCTCGCCGATGATACACTCCCCGGTCACAGGAACAAAGGAATGGTAAATATTCGGCACGAGGGTGACCCGCTCGCCAGCTGCCAGGTCGATTTCCGCCCCTGCTGAAACGGATCGCACCTCGCCGTTGACAAGGATATCGAAGCTTTCGGGCATCTCTTCTCCCGGGCGCCCCGGCCAGACCTGGATGCGGAGCGTGCCCCAGCGGCTGATGATGTCCTCTTTCTTCTTATGGTGGCAATGCGCGGGCGTGACCATCCCCCGGCGCGCATACATCAGCTTTTCACAATACTCCACATGCTCGGCAAGGTTCACCAGAACCAGGCAGTTCTTTGTCCAGTCGCCCAGGCCAAAATCCGTGACATCCCAGCGGGGCCGGGGAGGGAGCGCCCAGCCATGAGCCTCGAAGCAAGCGCGGGCGGAGAGAATGAGTTGGTTGATTTCGCTGCGTTTCATATGCTGCCTTGTATCAGAGATTTGAAATTTTCTCTTCGTTCAGATTCCGAGAATGGCATGCCGGAGAGCATGGGTCAATGCCCCGTCGCTTACCCATCCGTGCGTCAGCGCAATGAATGGAGGGCGGTCGCCCCCGGCCGCCTTGCAGAGCAGCCCGAGGGCGGGCTGCCGCCTGATCTGCCGCCTGTCGAGCCGCACTCCCGGCGTTCCTCATTCTGATGCGGATTTGGGGCTCATCGCTCGGCGGCATCGATCAGCATCTGCATGAACAGGATGTCGTCGAAGGATTGCTGGGCGGTGAACTGGGGCTTGGCGCCGTGGCAGATCACGTCGTGAAAGTGGATCCACTCGGCGTGGAATCCGCCGGGGTGCAGCTTCGGGATGGATTGCAGGTTGATGCCATCCTCGTCAATCGTTCCCAGGGAACCCATTTCCGTAAAGAGGGTGCCGTCTTTCGCGTAGAGCTTGAAGAGGTGGCTGTCCGGGCTTTTGATCCCGTAGGACATGGTGATCTGGCCGAGCGTGCCGTCGGCAAATTCACAGTGGGCCAGGCACGTGTCGAACTTTCCGAGAGCCGGATCCGCCGAGAGGAGGCGCGAGCGGATTTTTGTCGGCATCCCGAACATTTCGCGGATGGGATTGACCGTGTGGCATCCCCCCTCGATCAGGTAGCCGTGAGTGAGCCGCTCGTCATGGCGCCAGGTCGAGTTGTAGAATTGCGGGATCGACCGGGGGGTCATCTTCCAGAACTGGTGGAGCTCGATGAAATTCGGCTTTCCGTACGGCCATTCCTTGTTGCGGGCCATCTGGATCAGCTTTTGCGTCACCGGATGAAAAAGTGCGTTTTCTGCGACCATGAACTTCCCTGTCGCCTTGCGGCTGGCTTCGAGAACTCTCGCCGCGTCGTCGGCGGTGTTGCCCATCGGCTTCTCCAAGAGGACGTGCTTGCCTGAACGCAAGGCATCGCAGGCAATTTCTTCGATAGCAAATGGCGGGACCGCGATCAGGACGACATCCACATCGGGCGAGGCAAGAAGTTCACGATGGTCGGTGCAGACCGGCAGGCCTCCCCCCAGCGACGAGCTCATCTCTTCGGCGCGCTCCCTGCTCCTGTTGCAAAGTGCCGTGACCTGGAATCGCTCCGGATAGTCTTTAATCGCCACGAGGTGGTAGTCGCGGACGATGACGCCGGTGCCGATGATCCCGATGCGAAGCCGCTTTTCCTCGCGCACCGTGAGGTTGGGTGCTGCTGCTTTTGCAGGGCCCAGAAGCCCCTCGAAGATCTCAGGCGTCTTGAGAAAGGCCTCGTTCCAGGAGAGATGCAGCAGGCCCATGGATGCCGGATACTCGGTGTAGGAGGGGGTTCCTCCAGCCGCGCGGATCGCCGCGACCATATTGCGCGACCGGGCGACCGGGACGACTTGGTCGTCTTCTGAGTGGAAGACCCACAGCGGCTTGCCGGCAAGAGGTGCCACGGTGGACTCATCTCCCCCCCCGCAGACGGCCATGCCGCGAGCGAACATCTCCGGCCACCGGATCATCGCATCAAAAACGCCGAAGGCTCCCATCGAAAAGCCCGTGGCAACCACGTGGCTCCCGTCGATCGCGGCATGGGTTTTGACAAGGTTTTTGACGAGCTCCCATGCGGCAGCCATCGGCCATGTCGGCGATTCGGGCTGCTTGCCGGATGTGTCTCCCCACGGCATATCCACCCACTGCTGATCCGCAGGGCATTGCGGTGCCAGAACGTAGCAGGGATGCCCGGACTGCACCTCATTTCCTGCGAAGACCATCGGTGCCGTCTGAAGATCGAGCTGGTGGGCGTTGTCGCATCCGCGTTCGCCCGCTCCGTGGAAAAAGACGACCAGCGGGCACTTGGCTCCGGGCGCAAGATTTGCAGGCGCAAATAGCCGGTAGGGAAGCTTTCGCCCGCCTCCCATGTCATAGACTCCGGTTTGAAATCGTTCGAGGCAGGCTTTTTCTGGCTGAGGTATCGGGTTGTTCATAGAATGATGGCTCTTGGGAATTTCAGCGGTTGTTTGTTCGCAGGAGCCGGATTCCGCCGCTTTCCTAACTCCTCAGGCAGCCTGTCACCGCAGTCGCAGACACGCAAGAAATTATTGAAACAAATTCAGGTTGCTTTCGGGCAGGTTTTTGCTAAAAATGAAAATGTAACCAGGGAAACCAGAAAAATGAAAGGAAGATGACGATGAGCGGAAAAATTCGTGTGGCGATTGTCGGGCTGGGATTTGGGTCGGAGTTCATTCCGATTTACCAGCGGTGGGGAGCGACGGAGCTTCGGGGGATCTGCCAGCGCAACGAGGGCACGCTGCGGGAGACGGGCGAAAAATTTGGCGTGCCGGAGGCGTTCCGGTTCACGCGTTTTGAGGATTTGCTCGCGTGCGACGAGATCGATGCGATCCACATCAACTCGCCGATCGGCTCGCATGCGGCGATGACTGTGGCGGCTCTTGACGCTGGCAAGCACTGCGCGTGCACGGTGCCTGCGGCGACGACGCTCGATGAGCTGGAGCAGATCTGCCAGGCCCGCAAGCGGTCGGGCAAGGTTTACATGATGATGGAGACGGCTGTTTACACGAGGGAGTTTCTCTTTGTGCGGGAGATGGCGGCCCGCGGCGATTTCGGGCGGCTCCAATTCCTGCGCGGATCGCACCAGCAGGACATGAGCGTCGGATGGCCGGAGTATTGGTGGGGATTTCCGCCGATGCATTATGCCACCCATGCGGTGAGCCCGCTTTTTGCCTTGGCTGGCAAAGTTCCGGAGAAGGTCAACTGCTTCGGATCGGGCCGGATTCGGGAGGAATACATCCCCCGCTACCAATCGCCCTTTGCTGTCGAGAGCGCGCTCTTTAAGCTCCGCGACTCAGACCTCGCCTGCGAGGTCACCCGCTCGCTCTACGAGACGGTTCGGCAATACCGGGAGAGCTTCGACATCTACGGGGAGAGGCAGACGTTCGAGTGGGAGCAGCTCATCGGCGAGAATCCGGTCCTGCATACGGGCGGCGAAGAAGCCCGGCACGTCGAGGTTCCGGATTTTGGAAGCCTGCTCCCGGCGGAGATCGCCCCGTTCACCAAAGGCGGGGTCTATGATGGAGAGCACCAGCACCTGTCGTTCTTTCAGGGCGGCGGACATGGAGGGTCGCATCCGCATCTCGTCCACGAGTTCATCCGGGCGATCCGCGAGGGCCGGCCGTCCTTCGTGGACGCGCCGGTTGCGGCAGCCTGGACCGCTGCCGGCATCTGTGCCCACCAGTCGGCCATGAGCGGCGGGGCGACTGTCGAAATTCCGGATTTCACAAAAATCTGACGGCGGGAGAAGCCGGGAATCGCGATCTCGGGTGGGATTTTGCGCGCGGGCGCAAGACCCCGCTCGCTTGCTTCGACATGACGAAATAGGACAAAAAGAACTCAGAAAATCCACTGTTTATGACGAGTCTGACGAATCACGATGATGAGCTCATGAATATGACATCCAAAGAGCGGGTTCGTGCATTTTTTCAAGGTCGGTGTGGTGATCGCGTGCCGGTCAACTACCTTTGCAATCCAGGGATCGACGGGCGGCTGAAGGCGCACTTCGGCCTTGCTGAGGACGACGACGAGGGCCTGCTCTGCCGGTTGGGGGTTGATTTTCGAGGTGTTCACCCGCGCTACACCGGCCCGCGGTTGCACGCGGAGATTCCCGAGCGCCAGGTGGACGCGGACTGGGGCCTGCGCAAAAAGTGGGTCGAGAACGAGTCGGGCGGCTATTGGGATTATTGCGACTATCCATTGATGGATGCAACGGAGGAGGCATTCGAGACATGGCCCATGCCGTCGCCGGACCAATTCGACTACTCCGTCGTCGAGGAGGCCTGCAGCCGGTATCCCGAGCATGCCATCCATCTTGGAGGCCCCGGAACGGCCGACATCATGAACTCTTCCGGGATGCTCATGGGCGTCGAGCAGGCGATGATGGAAATCATCGATCCCGACTCGCCGTTGCAGAGGTTCACCGATCGCCGGATGGCGGTGCAGTTGGGAGTGTTGGAGCGTGCGCTTGAGGCCGGACGGGGCCAAATCGATTTCCTCTGGATCGGCGAAGACCTGGGGACGCAGCGCGGCCCGATCATCAGCATGGAGACCTTCAGGCAGTTCATCAAGCCGCGCCATCAGAAATTCGTGGACCTAGCCAAGGCATGGAACATCCCGGTGATGATCCACTGCTGCGGGTCGAGCAGCTGGGCGTTCGACGAATTTATTGAAATGGGGATAGCTGCCGTGGATACCTTGCAGCCGGAAGCCAAGGATATGTCGCCGGAATACTTGAAAAAACGTTTTGGAGGGCGGCTTCATTTTCACGGCATGATTTCAACGGCTGGCCCGCTGGCCTATGGAAATGCGGACGAGGTCGTGGCCAATGTTCGGGAGACCCTGGCCACAATGATGCCTGGCGGCGGCTATGCGCTGGCCCCCACGCACCAGATTCAAGACAATTCGCCGGTAGAAAATGTTCTCGCCATGTACCGGGCCGCGCAGGAATACGGCAGGTATGCCTGAGGTGGGCATTTCAAGTTCTCCCATGAAGATCACCTGGCTATTAGGAACCCTGCTGCTTGCCGGAACGCCGTTTTCTTCATTCTCAGGTGAAGTGGTAGAAAAAAATGGGAAGCTGTTTGGCAGAGATGTTTTCACATTGGATAACGGGCTTGTCCGCCTAAGCGTCACGCCTGAAATCGGCGGGCGGGTGCTGGAGTTTGTCAACCTGAAAACAGGGCATGGCAGCGCCAAAGTCCGCGCCGATAACATCGCGAAAAAACCAACGGATAACTGGGCGGGCGCGGAATATGGCGGCTTCACCGACGCGCCAACTCTCGGGTTGGGGTGGCCGGGAGATTTTTGGATGCTCACTTACGAGATGAAGTTTGAAGATGGCAAGGATGGGGCGAAAGCCATCGTGGCCTCTGCCCAAACTCAAGACATCGGCATCGAGCGCCGCATGACCATTGCTCCTGGATCTACCGCCCTGCGCGTCGAGGTCAAAGAAACCAACCTGAGCAAACGGCCTCAAATGATGCGGATCCGACTCCATTGCGAAATGGCCCAGGGAACCCGCGGAGATGATAATGATGACATCTATTTTCAATCGGCCGATGGGCTCAACATTCAGGACTATGCTGTCGGGGCAGAATATGCCAGGATGGCGATTCTCAAGGTGACAGGCGGGTGGGTTTCCTTGTCCGACACTGTGGAAAACGAGTCGGTTGTAAAGGTCTTGCGCGCAGAGGGCGAGCAAGAGGTATTTTACTGGGCGGGAGCAAATGAGTCGACGGAGATCGTTGGCGACGATGGCGCATTCGTTGGCTTGGACTGGCTTGGTAAGGAACAGCTCGTTGAGGCGGGCCATGCGATCTCTTCGGTGGAGGATATATTCGTAGTCGGAGGGATCGGCAAACCGGATTTTGTGGAGACCGGCAATCGCATCAGCGGAGAGGTTGCTCCTGATAGAAAAATCTATGGAAAAGCGGGGATCGTGACTGTCAAGGCCTCCCTCGCTTCTGCCACCGTCCTCCCGGCATCCACCGTAAGGATATCGATCGCTAGCACGCAAAAAGAACTCGCGTCACTCGATGCGACCATTCCAAGCGCCGCACCCGGCATCGCTGCGACAACCGATCTCAAATGGCACTACGCAGACCTTCCCGATGGCAATTACACGATCAAATCTGTTATCTCGGACTCCCAAGGGAAGACTCTCGGCACTTCGGAGAAAGTCTTTGCAGTCAACAGTGCCCTGGTGGACAGGCTCGCGTCAGCGCTATCGAAAGACAAGAAGACTCTCGAGGACTTAAAGGCAAAAATCAAAAGTCAGGGAAGCGGGGGACTTCTGGATATTTCCACGGAGATTCATGTTCTCGAATTCCACAAAGGTGCTATTGAAAAGCTCATGGATAGCGGAAGCTATGACAATATGACGGCTGAGTCTGATGCCTTCGGGAGCGAAGCTGCCCATCTCAATTCTGTTTTAAGTCAGGAGAACAATGTCAACAAGCCACAGCAATATGCACCGTAACCTGCTGAAAATCCCGGCGCCGATGTTTTCCTGTCCGGTGCCCCCCCAGGAAAGGGGCGCTGGAAAATCCGCAGCGCTCCGCAGATTTTGCCCTGGTGCAAAAAGGCTTCAAAAACTCGTGTTCTGCTTGCTGGTTATTCCGCTGTCAGCCTGCTTCGTTCAGGGATCCGAATCGGAATTCTTTGTGATCAATCCCAGTTCGGAACCGGTGGGCATCCCAGCAATATCGCCCTCCGCTGGCTTCGGGAACCTCAAGGACGGGTCATATTCACTGACTGGATCGGATCAGGCGCCAGCGGCAGCAGATGTTTTCGGGAATCAGGTTTACTTCCTGGCGCCTGCCTCGGCGATGTCCTCGACCAAATGGAAGTTCGATGGCAAAGCTGCCGCTGCGGACCTCTTGCTCAAGGTGGCAGCAGACGCCGGGAAACCTATCGAGGTCCAGACAGAAACCTGCACCTATCGCGCAGGCAAGAATTTCGTCGAACTGGAATCTCATGGCAAAACCATCCGGGTCTCCCTGGAGGCTTTCACCCCGAAACTGATTTTCAAGGGGGCTCACCTCGTCGTCATAGGCAGCTCGGCTGACGCCAGCAAAAAACGCATCGAGATCTATCGCTCGGGCATTGCGAAAATCTCAGGGTGCAAGACTCTGAAATTTGATTCCGGCGCGCCCCTCCACTCGCTCCAGGCAAGGAAAGCGGATTATGGCGTCGTCCGGGCAGCAGATTCTCAACCTCTCGTTTTCCCGGAAGATTGGTGGCGCATCGAGGAAGCTGCTCAAACCCTTGGCGTCGTCGTCTGCCCGGATTACGGCACAGTCGGGGAGGGGAAAAATGAGGCCATGACGCTGCAGGGATCTTCTGTCTCTGCCTGGGTAGCACCAGCAAGCAATGATCAAGAGGCATGGAGTGTGAGGATAAAAACTCAGCCAATCATTGTGGCTCTCGGTGATGGTGCCGGCGGCTTTGACGGGACCATCGACTTGGGTGGGAAATCAGCCAACCTGAAAATTATCGACAGGAACGAGAACAAGAAACCGGATATGGATGCGGACCTCTGGCTATGGAGCAATCCCAAGGCAGGGAAACCATTGCTCGCCCTTGCCTATTCGCAATCGCCAGATGCCTCATCCGGAAAAAGGCTCTGCATTTTTAAGACAGAGAAAGTCGATCTGGCAAAAACCGCTTTGGACGAAACGCCCGTCGATATTTCCAAAGTCCTGCCGGAGGGGAAAAGCTTGTTGAAGCCGGAGCTCATCATAGAAGACTGGAATCAAGACGGCTTATTTCTGCGCGGAGGCCTGATCTCCGGCGGGTTTCTTGGTGCGGATCGATATGGCAAAGATGGCGTGAAATGGAGCAATGCGTATGATCTGAACGGCGATAACCTATCCGATGTCTATGAAGTGACTAAGGGGCACTATCTCTTTAACTTTAAGCAGGATATTGTTTCCCTGCTCGACGTATCCATAGATCCTATCCAAGCATCCGTAGCCGTCTCTGTGTATGAGGGGTATGAAATGCAGAAGCGCACGTCTATGTTTTCTAAAACGACAGACATTGCCGGGCGCACATATCAAGGTGCCATCCAGGCATTTGAGGAACATTTCTTTGCGGACATGCGCCCTGAGGAGAACCCGAAGGTCTGGAAAAATGGGGCATCATTCTTTTACTATGCTAACGGGGGAGGAAATGTGAACCGTATGTCAATGGGCCGGCTGGATGGAAAGAAAGACCTGAGAAGCTGGAATATTGAAATGGACCCCGTGCCGGTGGACGATGAGGTGAACTGGAATATCGTTTCGCTCAAAGATGCTGCAGGGCACGAGCTCAAGCTCCATACGATCTCCGTGCCGCAGGCATGGAATGGAACAAAAGAGAGCTTCAGGGGGTTCTACCAAGGGTGGTATAGCATGGTTGAGGGAAAATTCCGGACCACCCAGCTCTTTGCCTGCTTCACATCTCAAGGGATCAACCTGCCGTTTCCGGAAGGGATGTATGGGGGGGCCTTCACCACAGATGGGCGCATCGAGGTCGATGAGCACGGTGGCACATACGATCTCTATTTCTCCCCGCTCATGAATGCGCTCCATCTCAAAGGCGCCGGCTTCGGAGCCTACGCGGTGCCCGCCGACACGCCGGATTTCTGGCTCGACATCAACCGCTACTACCACCGGGAGGCCCACATCGGCAACCATCGCTTTGTCGGCGCTCAACCGGGCCTTCTTTGGAGGCAGCATGAAGCCAAGCGCCTTCTGGGAACTGTTTTCCTAAGCTACTCAGACGAAGATGGCGACGGCCGCATGGATCACTACATATACGATATTGATAATGACGGCATCTACGACCGCATGCTGCAATACAGCGACAAGGCGGGGGTCATTTCCCTCACTGACAAAGACTTTACTGCCGCCTGGCCGATGAAGGTCAAATTCGATGATGTGAAGTATTTGCCAGAAAAGTATGATGAGGTCAGCGCGCTGTATCAAAAGGGGCTGGGGCAGGCGCCGATGGTGGCATCCCTTTCCATCGGATCGTCCGGCACGCCGGTGAACAGGGTGACAAAACCTTTTTACAAGGAGGAAATTCCCCCGTTTTTCGTTACGTTTGGAAAGCCCTGGCAGACAATCGTGGCTAGCGACATGTACCACTGTGGGAATGTTGACCTTTGGACCGATTTTTCTCCGGGGGGGATTTCGCGCATTGGCAGCATGTTTGCGAAGCGGGGGATCGTTCAAAAGACGCTCGCGTCGAAATGGACTGATGACTCATTAAAGCGCATTGACGTGCTGATCCTTCCTGCCCTGAAGCTGACGCCTTCCGAAGAGGAGGCCCAGGCTTTGAAGCGCTGGATCGACCGCGGCGGCATCTGCATCGCTTCGACCGTCGAGGGCACCCCCGCACGGATGCGCTTCTCCGCCCTTGGCAGCATACTCGGCTTTAAGCTCGGCGATGAGTTTCTGCAAAGGCGAACGCCCCTCAACATGACAAAAGGGCTTGGCGGCATCAGGCCGGAAGCCCGCGCTTCCGAAACGCGCACGCCCGGCCCGTGGAATCAAATCAAACATTTCTCAGACCCGCTCAAATTCGGCATTCTTGAGGGATTTGATTACCTGAGCTTTACCGGATACTCACTTGACATGCTATCAAATGGGCTGCAGCCGTTCCTATGCTACGATGGGAAGCCGCTCATGGCCCTGGCCACCATCGGCAAGGGAAGGTTGCTCGTGAGCGGTATCGACCTTTGGACAAATCGCTACATCTGGCATCATGAGTTTTTTGAGGGCGGCACGAAAAATGATCGTCTGGTGGAGCGGATCGTATCGCTGCTGGCAGATGTGCTGCCGATCGTTGACGTCTCCGAAATGAAATGCGCCCCCGATAGGATCACCATGGCCATCAGCGGCAAAGGTGGCCCGATGAGGTTTTCTCGCCGCTACGATCTTCTGAGCAATGCCCTTCCGCTCCCTGGCAATAAGGCGGACATTTCAAAAATGAGTTTTTCGCTCGAGAGCGCAACAGTCAATGGGCAGTCGGTGCCGATCACCGAGGTTGGCACCCTCGAAGAAATCTCTCTTCCCGCTGGTCATTCCAATGTGGAAATCACTTACCGCGCCGCCTCGCAGGAAACGCATCGTTGAAGGTTGCATTTGGGCTGGAAGATGACGCAATGTCATAGCGCCGCAAGGCTGGTGTCGTATCGAAATTAGAGCCAGCAGCCTTGTCTTCGATACTCCAATGGGGATTTTCCGCAAACTCGCCTGAACCTCTTGGAAAAATAGTAGGGATCCGGGATTCCTACCTCGCTTCCGATCTCGGCGACGGACAGGCGGCGGGTTCGGAGCAATACCTTTGCCCGCTCCATTTTTGCGCTCAGAATCCACGCTACCGGCGTCGTTCGCAGATATTTTCGGAACAGACGCTCCACGGTGGACGGGCTGAGCCCGCTGAATTCCACCAGCTCCCTGAGAGAAAGCGGGCTGGAGATATGAAAGGAGATAAACTCTTTCATGCGTTCGATCTCGGGCGGGACGCCATGGTCATGAACCTCGCTTCTCTGTTCCGAGGAGACCAGCTCGCACAAGAGCTGCCTCGCCATCCACCGGGCCATCTCTTCTTGAGGTGGCCGGCTCACGAAGGCGCGCACGATGTATTCCAGCAGGTGTCCCAGCGGCGCTTCTGCATTCAGCCAGCCCAGTTTCAGATCGGGAAACTCTGGGATCTGGATATCCCTTCGGAATGACGCGTTGGCAAGCGGATGGGCCGAGTCATGGGCCACGTCGAATGTGAGGGGCCGCTTGGGGAGATGCGCCGGAATGATATGGATGCCACCCAGCAGGAAGGGGTCTTCCGCACTCGCCTCATATTTGATCGAATGCCCCCAGGGAAGCAGCAGATATCTGCCGGATTCAAAAAGACATGATTTCCCGTTTGCGATGACGGTTCCCGTTCCTGCCTTGCACCACACAACCATTCGGCTCTTCACACAGGGATAGGAATGCTTTTCCCGGGGAGTGAATTGGGCGCAATTGGCATGGGCAACCACGGCGTGCTGAAATCTCCGCGCGAAGGAGGAATCAAGAGGCATGGCGGTTCAGGGAAGGCCTGTGCTAAACGAATTTTGCGTCCGCCTCTTCATAAGAATGCAACCCAGGGGCTAGACGGACTTCCTTCCCGCTTGGAAAGACGAGGAGGCTTCCGTCGCAGCCGGCGGGCAGGTCAACCTCCGCGCGGAATTGGCCGCCCAGGAACTTCCAAGCCACATGCACGTAGCCGACAGGGGTTGGCATTCCCCCCGAAGCCTGCTGGAGGATGCCTGTCTGCGGCCGGATCAGGATTTTCCGAAATCCGGGTTCGAGGGGTTGGATGCCGAGGATCTCGGTGAGGAAATCCCGCGCGATCCATGACGACCAGGCATGGCAGTCGCTCCGGGTCGGCTCCGGCATTTCAAACCATGTCGTCGCCCGGAGATCGAGCATTTCCCTCCAGAGCGACAGGCGTGGCCAGACCTCGGCGTAGCGGCCGAGTTTGGAGGCGGCGCGGAAGAGGTGGTAGGTGAACGGGATCGTCGGCTGGGCCAAGTCGGTGCGCGCTATCACCTGGTCAAATGCTCTGTGGGACTCCTCGGGCGACAGGACGTCGTACAGGATGCCGAGGATGGTCTGATGCACGGCAAGCGTGCCTCCGCGAGTGTCATCCTGGAACAGCCCGAGCGACTGGTCCCAGAGCTTATCCTTAATGCTTCCTGAGAGGCGGGCTGCCTTTTCTTCGATCGGCGACGAGTTCCGCCCACAAACTTTGGCAAGCGTTGAGGCCGAGCGGAGCGCTCCGAGGTAGAACATCATCAGGGACGCCCGGTTGCCGGCATTGGTCTCTTTCCCCTCGTCCTGAGGAAGCGACCAGTCGGTGAAGTTCCAATACGGGAACGGGCGGACAAGGATATCCGACTCGTCCTCCCTCGCCTGCATCCAGGCCAGAATGCCTTCTACGGCCGGGAACATCTCCGCCACAAAGCCGGCATTTCCGGTCATTTCGAAATAGTCCTCGACCAGCATGATCCAGATCAGCGCAAACGGCGGGATGATTTGCGGGACGCGGGACGGATAGCGGGTGATGAGGATGCCGTCGTCGCGGCGGGCCCAGGAGTAGAACCGGATGCTGCGTTCGAGGAGTCTGTGATCGCCGGTGAACATCAGGCCGATCGGTCCGTGCAGGCGGAGATCGCCGATATACGGCAGCTGCTCGTAATAGGGGCAATCGTCGTGCGCGTCGTGCGCGCAGAGCTGGGCGGTCCGCCAGCTGACATCCCAGATCTGGTGGAGGATCGGATCCTCAGAATCGAACTTTGCGATCACGTCGCCCGGGTAGGTGCAGCGCCGGAGGCGAAGCCCGTGGACTTGGCAGGGGCCATCCACTTCGATTTTTATGAAGCGGAACGGGCGCCAATGGAATGGCTCGTAGGTTTGGCGGCCGTCTCGCAGCCGGTATCGATCGAAATAGCCTTCGACTGTCCCGTCGCCCGTCTCATCCCTCCGGCCTTTGACGAGATCCCTGCTGAGGCTTTCGGAATAGCGGAGGGTGACGGTGGTTTCTGAGGGCCCCTGCACATCGAGCTCCACATAGGCAGTCGTCATCTCCCCGACGTCCACGATGAAAAACTCGGGGCCTGCGGGCTTCCAGGAGATCCCTCCGGTCTGTGGGTCGTGCGGGGGGATTTCTAGCGCGGGAAGCTCGAGCCCTCCCTGCCAAAGTGGAGGGGCGACACGGGGGGTGATCGTGCCGGCGCGGATCACTTCGCGCCAGCGCTGCCGGTCTTCGGTCATCCGGGGAAGCGTGGAGGGAATGAGATCCCAGCTGTTTTCCTGGACCCCGGTCTCATCGCGCCGGTGCGGGCGGATCGGAAGTTCTGTGGCCGGGGTCCATGAGGAATCCTCGAAGGCGCGTCGCATCCAGCCTGCCGGAATCTTGCGTCCGTCGATGTCCTCGAAGGCTCCGAGCGAGGTGTAGCCGGGCAGGATCTCCTGCGAGGTTGCCGGGCGGGGCGCATGGGCGGAAGACGCCTGGCACCTCCACGATTTGCCTGTCGCCAGGAGGGCGTTCGTTGGCGCATCCTCCGACCAGCACAGGAGCGCGGGGCGCAGCCAGGGGAGCTTGAGCGCCTCATATTGGCCCTGGAAAAGGACTTCGACAGCAAGGCAGTTTGTCCCGGGGACGGGCGACACCGCATAAGTCTCGTAGTGCCAGTGGCCCAAATCTCCGCAGTTGGGCCCTCGCCCGATCAGCTGGCCGTTCCACCAGACGCGATAGCGCGTGTCAGCGGTGAGGTGAAAGCTCCACTCGGTTTCCGCTCCAGCCCAGACGAATGACCTTCGGAACCATCCCGCCTGGACGTCCACCCGGTAGTCGGACGCCGTCCAAATCCATTTTGCTTCGATGTTCATTTGTTTTTCGTAAATTTTAATGTGCCCCACTCGTTGAGCCGGTGGAACCCAAGCTCCTGATAGGGCGACGAGGCGGTGAGGACCGGCGGAGTTTTTTTCCGGTCGCCGTCATAGCGCGCGACGGAGAACCTCCAGGTCATTCCCGCACGGATCGGGCGATCCGCCACCAGATCCGCCGGAATCACGAGCGCGACGTTCCAGCCGGATTTTGTCCGGACCGCCGCGCTGCGGATCCTGCGCATCTCGTCGGCCTTCATGAAAAATTGCGGGAAGTCCGCGCGGCCCATCGCGATTTCCTGGAGTCCCCCGGGCGGATACCTCAAATGCAGCCGATGGTTTTCCGGGGTGACATGGATCTCGACATACTCCCGCACCCCGGGGGCCCGGAGGAAAACCTCAAACGCATCTCCAAGATCCCACATCTTCTGGTTGTCCCGCGTGGCCAGGCTTCCCACCTGCCGGTCGTCCATCTCGGCAAATACCACCAGAGATTTTCGGCTCCACGCGAAATGCACCCGCGTCGCCTCTGCCTGCACCGGCTTTTTTGTCCAGGACTGCCCGAGCGCGACGGCCGGGCCTCCGGGCGCTTGCCGCGACGTCAGCAAGGTGCCGCTCTGCCCCACGGGAATCGGCGGCACCTGGACTACGGGGGGATGCCCGGCGCAGCCGGACACCAGAACAGCCGCCAGCGCAAGGGCCGGAAATCGTGGGAATCTGCACATCATCGCGACGAATTCTCGCAAAGTTATTTCTGGCTGACAAGAAAAGATGAATCGTATTCAAACCCCTCCGAAGGGAGGCAGCCCGCCCTCGGGCTGCACGGCAAGGCGGCCGGGGGCGACCGCCCTCCATTCTTTACGCTTACCACGCCGCAGATCGGGGGGCGTTCGAGATCTGGCGCGGCCCGCGCTGTCAGAAAAGGCCACGTTGAAAATAAATAAAAAATGAACTTGATTCAATGCCCTTGCGCGAGCATGGTGCGTGAAAACCATGACTAGAACATTGAAGCCGCTGCTTTATCTCGTGCTGGGGGCCTTTGCCATGAAGGGTTTGGCGGAGCCTGCGAAGGAAAAGGTTAGCGTTTTGGTCTGCACGGAGTGGCAGGATGCGAACGGGAGGTGCAGCTCGGTGACGCACGCGCTGAACCGGTTTGTTCCGATGCGGGCGATGGTCTCGGACCGGTTCCGCATCTTCGAGACGGATTCCTACGGGCTCGCGAAGGAGGATCTGAGCCGCTACGATGTGATCGTTCTCTGGGATTTTCCCAGGGCGCTCACGAAGGAGGGCGGCGCCCCGGAGGAGGGCACCCGGACGATCCTCAGCGCCGATCAGGAAAGAGATCTGCTGGATTTCGTGGAAAAGGGAGGAGGGCTCATCCTGGAGGGCGGGGCGAACACGATCCTATCAGAAAAATCTCCGCAGGGCGGGAATCCTCAATTCGGGCTGACCTTCTTTCATGGGTTCAAAAACGCGATCCTGGATCAGATTTTACCGGGGCAGCTTGAGGGCAAGGACAGCTTGAAGATTCGCGATGGCGCGGCTGCCCTTCCGGGTTTTGAAGATTTTGGAAGCCCCGCGCAAAAGCCGACGGTGATCGGCTGGGGCAAAGGCGCCGGGCGGGTTGGGCTGGTCTGCTGGGAGGGGCGCGACAATGCCGGCAAGCCGCTCGCTGGCAAGATCGCTCTGAAGGGCGGGCTCCGAAGGCTGGGCGCGGCCTGGAGCCAGGAGCCGGTGCTCTGGGATCGCCTTCTCCGCTGGGCCTCCGCTTCGAAGGAGCCGACTTCCGGCCCAGACAGCGAGAAGCTTCTGGCTTCCCATTACGAGGACCTTGTCTCGACGCCCAAGACGCTTCCGCCGATCGAATGGACGGCAGGGGAATATCCCTACATGATCTGGGTGATGAGCATGAGCGATCCTCTCACGTTCAAATATTTCAAGGACTTGGGGTTCAACCGGGTTTCCATGCACACGGCCGATTGGGTCGAAAAGAACGGGATCCCCGCGCTCAAAAGCTCGGCCGCAAACGGGCTCTGGTATTACCCGAACATCGACGCGATCCTCTTCGACAAAGTTCAAAACACGTATTTCAAGAACAAGGAGTGGAAGAAGGGCGACCCTGAGGAGACGATGTGGTCGGTTCCGCTCGACGATTGGAACGGAAAATTCCAGGATGGCAGCCCGGCCCGCCGGTACGGGCTCTGGGGGTCCCCGTTTTCTCCCCTGATGGTGGAGACCTCGAAAAAAGACCTCCAGGAGACGGTCGGCAAATACCTGTCGCTGGCTGACAAGAAGGACGTCCCCTATTTGAAAGGCTACCTGATGGACGACGAGCAGACCTGGTATCTGCCCACCGGCTATGGCTACGCCGGCGGGAAGCCGGGTCTGATCGCGGACTACAGCAAGTTTGCCAACGACTATTTCAAGAAGCAGACCGGCAAAGACGCCCCGCTTCCGGTTTATCGCGAGCCCGGCTATGTCGCGCCTGCGGGCGACCTTTGGCTGAAGTGGGTCGAGCTGATCCGGATGCGCGGGTTCGTCCCGTTCTGCCAGGAGATGTGCAAGGCGATCAAGGAGAAGCAGCCGGGCGCGCTGACAGGATATTTTGGCGGAGGGTTCTGGGGGGAAGGAGACATCATCATCGACGAATACTACCACCAGATGTGGAAGGAAGATATTTTGAAAACGATGTCCACCACGGATCTTGGCTTTGCCAGGCAAAACGATCTTCTGGGCGAGAAGACGCAATACTGGGCCGAGATCTTCTGCACGAAAAGCCCGGGCTGTTTCGGCGGAAACAAGGGGTCTGCGATCGACGCCGAGCAGCTGCGGCTCACGGCCGGGCTCGCGTTCAGCCGGGGGCTCAAGGGGCTGATCATCTGGGAGACCCCGTATCTCTGGGAAATGCAGCAGCCTGGGGCGGAGACGCTCGACAAGGAAGTCCAAAAAATCGGCGTCTTTCTCCAGCGCTATGGCCCCATGCTTCAGCTTCTCAAGAGAGAGATCCCTCCGGTCTGGTATCTCGGCGGCTGGCTCCACTGCAACAGCTTTGACCAATACCGGTGGCTCACCCCCGAGATCGGAAAGAGCCCGGATCCCTCGTTCCCCTGGCGCCAGTTCCAGATTGACGACATCGCGTTCCCGGCCCTGATCCGCGCCCAAGTCCAGGCCGCATCGGTTACGGAGCAGCAGCTCATGAGCGACGAGCTGATGAAGCGCAAGGCGGTCGTCCTGCCGTCGCTCCAGTATTGCCGCCAGGAGGTCGTGGACAATTTGAAGAAATTCATGGCGCAGGGCGGGCTGGTCTTTACCGACCAGTCCAGCCCGGTGAAAATCGATGGCGCCACCGTGCTCCCGTGCCGGTTTGATGCCTGGTATGGCGATGTGAACGACGGCAAGCGCCTCGGCGGGCGCGGGCTCAATAACACGAGCAGCGACGACGTGAGCAACGCCCGGAGAGAGTGCCGGATCCGGGATCTCATCCCGACCATCCAAAAGGAGATCTCCTCGAAGATCGTTCCCGAAATCACGGTCAAGCATAACGAGGCGGATTTCTGGGACGGCTTCGCCTCGACGATGACGAACGGGGACTGCAAATACGTCTTCGTCTTCAACAACGACGTGAAGTTTGGCCGCGTGATGAATGTCCAGATGAAGACAAATCCCGGAACCCTCTACGACCTCTTGGATGCGAAGCTGGTCGAGGTCGCCGCAAAGCCCGGCACGTTCTCGTTCAAGAGCCAGCTCGACGCAGGCGGCTGGAAAATCTATCTTGCCGCCCCGAAGCCGTTGGCGGCCTTCGAGGTGGAGGGGTTCGCGATTGCTGGCGGGACGCTCCAGGCGAAGGGGAAGCTGAAAGATGCCGACGGCAACCTTTTCAAGGCCGCCGTTCCGGTTCGCATTCAGATCACCGGAGCCGAGCGGACGCACACGCTCTACCGCTCGACCAACGAAGGGGAGGGGACGTTCAATATCCCGCTGGGCGACTACTTCGGAAAAATCTCCCGCGTCGAGTTCACCGAGCTTCTGACCGGCAAGTCCATTACCAAAGACAACAAATAATCGATTCTATGAACTGCAAATCCCTCCTTGGCCTCCTGCTCATTCCAGCGGCTGCAAGCCTGGCGCCCTGCGCCGAGCTCCATGTGGCCAATCCCAGCTCGGAGCCCATGGGAATCCCCGCGATCGCGCCCGCTGCGGCGGTCGGCGGCGTAAAGGATGGAACCTATTCGGTTTCCGGGATGGACAAGCCGGTTTCGGCTGACGTGTTCGGCGGGAAAATCCATGTGCTCGCGCCGCTGAAGCCGATGGCGTCAGCCGCGCTTGGCTTCGATGGGAAGGCGGCGGCTCCGGCGGCGCGCATGAAGGTTGTCTCGGACGCTGGCAAGCCGATCGAAGTCGAGACCGGTTCCTGCACCTACCGGATCGGCACAGACTTCGTGGAAATGGAATCCCAGGGAAAAAGCATCCGGTTTGCCGCCGAAGCAATCCAGCCGGCGGTTCTTTTCCAAGGTGCGGACCTTGTCGTGATTGGAGGGGGCGACAAGGCTTGGAGCCTCGAGATCTATCGTTCGGGAATCGCGAAGCTCACCGGGGTCAAGGACATGAAATTCCGCTCGGACGAACCGCTCAGCCCGGTTCAGGCCAGGAAGGTTGACTATGGAGTTTCCAAGTCGCCCAACGGGCAGCCGCTCGTTTTTTCCGAGGACTGGTGGAGGATCGCGGGCGGATCAAAAACCCTTGGCGTTGCGGTTTTTCCTGACTTCGGCACGACCGCGCAGGGGAAGGACAGCAGCATCACGCTCGCCGGGGGAACCCTTTCGGCATGGGTGGCGCCTGCCGGAAATGACCGCGAGGCCTGGAGCACCCGGATCAAGACCCAGCCGCAGATCCTCGCAATCCCGGATGGCAAGGGCGCGTTCCTCGCGGACGTCGAGATCGCAGGGCAGACGGCAAAACTGAAAATCATGGACAGGAACGGCAACAAGCTGGCTGACCTGGACGGGGATCTGTGGCTGTGGGACAACCCGAAATCCGGGCTCCCTGCGCTGGCGCTTGCCTTCTCGGCCCCCATCGACAAGGACTCGGGGAGGCGGCTCACCATTTTTAAAACCGATGGGGTGGATTTGGCGAAGGCGGTTTTGAACGAGAACCCGGTGGACACTTCCCAGGTGCTGCCCGAGGGGAAGTCCTTTCTCAAGCCGGAGATCATCGTCGAAGACTGGAACAAGGACGGGCTTTTCTTCCAGGGCAGCCTGGTTTTCGGCGGATTCCTGGGGGCAGACAGATACAGCAAGGACGGGTTGAAATGGGCGAAGGCCTGGGATCTGAACGGAGACCTCCTCGGCGACGTCTTCGAAGTCGGGCCCGGCCACTACCTCTTCAACTTCAAACAGGATATCTACTCGCTGCTCGGATTGATGATCGATCCGCTCAAGGCCTCTGTCGCCATCTCGACATACGCTGGCTATGAAATCCAGTTGCATACCTCGATGTTCTCGAAATCTACGGACACCGCCGGACGCACGTTCAAGGGAGCCTTCCAGGCGTTCGAGGAGCATTTCTTTGTGGACATCGGCGCGGACGAGTATCCGAAGATCTGGAAAAATGGGGCCGCGTTCTTTTACTACGCCAACGGCGGCGGGAATGTGAACCGCATGACGATGGGGCGGCTTGACGGGAGCAAGGCCCTGCGGAGCTGGAATATCGAGATGGATCCGGTGCCCGTTGACGAGGAGGTGAACTGGAACATGGTCACGCTGAGGGATGTCTCGGGACATGAGCTGAAGCTCCATACGATTTCCCTCCCCGGGAACTGGAAGGGCGCGAAGGCCGGCCCCCGCGAGTTCTACAAGGGCTGGTATGACATGGTGGAAGGCAAATTCAAAACAGCGGCCCTGTATTGTGCCTTTTCGCCGCAGGGCTTAGGCATGGCATCTTCCGAGGGCATGTATGGCGGAGCCCTGACCACCGACGAGCGCATGGAAGTGGATGAGGAAGGCGGGACCTACGAGCTCTATTATTCTCCGCTCATGGGGGGGCTCCACCTCAAGGGTGCGGACTTCGGGGCGTATGCCATCCCGACGAAAACCCCTGATTTCTGGATGGACGTCAACCGCTACTACCACCGGGAGGCTCACCTTGGCAACAGCCGTTTCGTCGGGGCAATCCCCAACATCATCTGGAGGCAGCGCGAGGCGAAACGCCTCATCGGGCCGGTCTTCCTCAGCTATTCCGACGAGGATGGCGACGGGCATTTCGACACCTACATCTACGACCTGGACAACGATGGGATCTATGACCGGATCTTGAAGTATGACGATCAGGCCGGAGTCGTGACATTCACCGACAGAGATTTCACCGCCTCCTGGCCGCAGAAAATCGCCTTCGAGGATGTGAAGTATCTTCCGGAGAAATACGACGAGGTGAGCGCGCTCTACCAGAAGGGCATCGGCCAGGCACCGATGGTCGCTTCGCTTTCCTTCGGCTCCTCGGGGACGCCGGTCAATCTCGTCACGAAGCCTTTTTACAAGGAGGTCATCCCGCCGTTCTTCGACACCTTTGGCAAGGGTTGGCAGACGGTCGTCGCCAGCGATAGCTACCACTGCGGCAACATCGACCCGTGGCTGGATTTCGGGCCCGATGGCGTGACGAGGATCGGAAGCATGTTCGCTAAGCGCGGGATCGTCCAGAAGACGCTCGACGCGAAATGGACCGACGATTCGCTCAAGGGCATTGACGTCCTGCTTCTTCCCTATCTGAGCAGAACCCCCTCCGCAGAGGAGATCAAGGCTTTGAAACGGTGGGTGGAAAATGGCGGGATCTGCATCCTCTCGACAATCGAGGACAAGGCCTCCTGGATGCGTTTCGCTGCGGTCGGGAAGGAAATGGGATTCAAGCCGTCAGAGGAGTTCCTGTCCAAGCGGACGCCGATCAACATGTGGAAGGGGCTCGGCGGAACCGGGGGGAATGCAAAGGCGGCCGAAACGCGGACGCCCGGGCCGTGGAACGAGGTCAAGCATTTCGAGGATCCGATGAAGGCCGGAATTCTCGACAAGTTCGACTACCTGAGCTTCACCGGCTACGCGCTCGAAGATCTGAAGGATGGGCTGAAGCCGCTGCTCGGGTATGACGGGAAAACCCTCATGGCGCTCGCATCCATCGGCAAAGGGAAGCTCCTGGTCAGCGGGGCCGACCTCTGGACGAACCGCTACATCTGGCATCATGAGTTCTACGAGGGCGGTGCGAAGAACGACCGTCTTGTCGAGCGGATCGTCGGCATGGTGACTGCCAGCCTGCCGGTCGTCAAGATCTCGGAAATGAGCTACACCCCGGAGAAAATCACGATCAAGGTCAGCGGCAAGGGCGGGGCGCTGAAGTTTTCCAGGAGGTATGATGCGCTGAGCACCGACCTCGCCTGCATCGGCAACCGCACGGAGCTCGCAAAAAAGAAATTCGTGCTGGCCGGAGCGGCTGTCAACGGATCCCCCGTCGAGATCAAGGAAGTCGGAACGCTCGAAGAAATCCAGCTCCCGGCCGGCGAATCCACCATCGAAATATCCTTTCAGGAGATCAAACCATGAAGCCCTCATTATTACTCGGAACCCTTCTCGTTGCAGGAACCGCACTCACCGCCCTCTCCGGGGAGGTGACCTCAAAAAAGGGATCGCTGCACGGCCGGGAGGTTTTCACATTGGAGAACGGGCTCGTCCGCGTGAGCGTGACCCCGGAGATCGGCGCGCGCGTGCTGGAGTTCGTGAACCTCAAAACCGGGCATGGCTCGGCAAAGGTCCGCGCGGACAACATCGCGAAAAAGCCGGACGATAACTGGGCGGGGGCGGATTACGGCGGCTGCACGGACGCGCCGGTCCTCGGCCTGGGCTGGCCCGGCGACTTTTGGAGGATCACGTATGCCCTCGGATTCGAAGACGGCAAGGCCGGGGAGAAAACCATTGTCGCCACGGGAAAGTCCCAGGACATCGAAATCGAACGCCGGATGACCATGTTCCCGGATTCGACGAGGCTCCGGGTCGAAACCAAGCAGACCAACATCAATAAGCTCGACCAAAAAATGCGCATCCGGTTCCACTGCGAGCTGGCGGCCGGAACCCGTGGAGATGACGCAGACGATGTCTTTTACCAGTCGCCGGACGGACTGAAGACCGTGGACTACGCGGTCGGCGCGGAGTATGCGAGGATGGAGGTGCTCAAGGTTGCCGCAGGGTGGCTTGCGCTTTCGGATACCTTGGAAAAAGAATCGGTTTTCAAGCTGCTCCGCGCGGACGGCGTGCAGGATGTGTTTTACTGGGCGGGTGCGAACGAGGCGACCGAGATCGTCGGGAATGAAGGGGCGTTTGTCGGGCTGGACTGGCTGGGCAAGGAACAGGTCGTCGAGCCGGGGAAATCGATTTCTTCGGTGGAGGATTTGTTTTTGTCCGAGGGCATTGCCCGGCCGGCTTTCGTGAACACCGCCGACTGCATTGCCGGGGAGGTGACGACCGACAGAAAGGTGTATGGAAAATCCGGTTCGGTCGTTGTCACCCCCGCGCTGGCATCTGCGAACCCGCTGGCCCCGGCATCGGTGAAAATCACGGTGAGCTATGCGGATAAAGAGCTGGCCTCGCTCGAAGGGAAAATCGCGGGATCGGCTCCTGGGAAAGCATCCTCTGCCGGCATCAAATGGGACTACTCGGATTTGAAGGACGGGCCGTATCGGATCCAGGCGGTATTTGTGGATGGCAATGCCAAGGAGATCGGCCGCGCCGAGGCGGCTTTCGAAATCAACCGGGAGCTTCTGGACAAGCTCACGGCGCTTCTCTCCCAGGAAAAGAAGGCGCTCGACGGGCTGAAGGTGCAGATCAAGCAAAAGGGCGCGGGAAAAGCCCTGGACGTTTCCACCGAGCTGGGCGTCCTCGAATTGCGGATGGAAGGAATCGATGCCCTGCTGAAAAGCGGAAGCTACGATAAAATGAGCAAGGAGCTGGCCGTGTTCAAGCGGGAGGCGGAGTGGATGGGCTCGCTTTTGGGAAATTCCAAGCAGCCTTGATCTCTGCCCGATGCGGCTGTATTTCATGCCATGCTTGAGCGACACAAGATAAGCCTCCTCGGGCGCGGCCTGGTCCTGCCGGCAGCTTTTGTGTTGTTCGCCGCATGGTCCTCTGGGAGCGAGGCCATTCTCGAGGTGGAAAAGCCGCCCGCCCAGGTGCCGGGGCCGGTGGTTGTGATGAAGGGCCGTGCGGGCCCGTGCGGCTCGATTGAAGTCAGGGTCAACAAGGAGGTGAAGGAGGTGTTTCAGGCGGGCGAGGACGGAGCGTTCAGCCACCCGGTCCTGCTCGCGCCTGGAAAGAACGAGGTGTCGCTCACGTTGCTGGAAGCGATCCCCGATGGCGGCGAGGGCTACATCTCCGACTTCAACCCCCCAAAGCCGAGCGAGAGCGGGCCGATGCGCCCGTCGGGAGGTTTCCGCAACCACTCGTACAAGGATGGCATTTGTACGACCTACTGCGATTACCAGGAAAAGCCGCCCATGCAGGTCGCGATTTTTGGTCCGCCGCCGCCAGGGGCCAACGTGCTTGAGATGAGGGTTCGCAACGCGACCGCCTACAAAAAGGCTGCCATCGGCATCTCGGTCGGCAACGCCCCGGATCCAAATGTTTCTGCCAAGGTCGTTGAGGTTCCTATCCCTTGCTTCATGCAGGATTTTGCTATCATGCGCTGGGACTTGGCGAAGCTGGCCGGGAGGAACCCGGGGGACGATCTTGGGTTTACGTGGGGGCCGGCTCCGCCGGTGAAGCGTTTCGACGCAATCGTTCGCGGCGAGGCCGACGGGGTGCGGCAGCCATACGGGTACCACTACTACGGCGAAGGCCCGGTGTTTGGCACCCATGAGCCGATCTATCTCGACTACATCAAATTTTACCGTGGCGATGTTGCCGCTGCCGGCGGCCTGCCGACCAGCACGTTCCAAATCCTCTGCCAGTCGGCTGCAAGCCTTTCCGGGCAGGTCGATGCCATGGCTGCAAAGCTTGAGGCGATCCGGTCGGCGCCGAAGGATCCTAAGGCTTGGGCGAAAGCGTTTTCCTCCTGCGATCGCGCCCGAATCGCAGCCCGGGCGAACGACGCAGCCCAAGCCGAGCGCCATTTCGAGGAGGCGACAAAAGCGGCCGCGCCACTCGGGCTATGAATTCTATGAAGCAGACCTTCTTTGCAGCCGCCGTGCTTTTTGGGTTCTTCTCCTCGCCCGCCTTTTCCCAGCCTGTCGAGAAAGCCGGCACGCTCATCGAGGCGGTTAAGGTTCCTCTCCTCATGAATGGCAAGCAGGTCGGCGCGAGCACGGCTGCCGTTGGAACCAAGGTCAAAATCCTCAAGGAGGACGCCGGAAAATTTTTTGTATCGACGCCTGCTGGCAGCATATGGGTCGAGGCCGCGAAGGTTCAATTGGCCCAGGGAGGTGAGCCTCCGCCAGCTCCTGTCAGCTCGCCCCAAGCGAGCGCCCCTGCCAGCCAGCCGGGCGCGAAGAGCCCTGCTCCCCAGAATGCTCCGCCAGCCTCTGTCAGCGCCCCCGCCAGCCAGCCGGGCCCGAAGAGCCCTGCTTCCGGGAATGCTAAGCCAGCCGCAGAGGCATCCGTTCCAGGCCAGCCATTTGCAAACGAGAACCGGCCGGACCGCAGGATACGCGTGACCGTCCAGGGCGGCGCGGATCTTGCCGGGCTCGTGCCGGTGCGGCTCCCCAGCGACCGGTTCAAGGATATCCCCGACTTCAACTTCGCCTCGGCCATGGTGGTGGATCCGGAGGGGAAGCCGGGCCCCGGGCCGGCGCCTGCACAGGGCGGCGCGCTTCTGCCATCGGCCGTCGTGCCGACAGGTCCGAATACTTGGGCGCTGACCTTCGCCGTGCCGATGACGCCGGGCAAGGACAAGACGGTCGAGGTCGTTTGGCTCACCGACAGGCCAGCGCCCGTCCGCCTGGTCAGCCGGTGCCAGGCCTGGAGCGGCGGCGAACCTTGGAATACCCACCGGACGCCGGGCATCGAAAGCGAGCTCTTCACGGTCGGCATCCTGAGTCCTGGCTGCAACAATGTCTGGCTCAAGAAAACTCCTTCCCTCTTCATGGGGCTGATCACCACGATCAACAAAAAGAACCTGACTTACGCCAGCGGTGAGACCGGGCCTCACATCTTCAAGGATCTTGCCGGGTTCGGGCTGGGCGGGTTCAAGCTGAACCTCGCCGGGGATCCGATTTCATTTTCCCTGCTGGAGTCGTGGGCGGAGAATGGCGCATCCGTCTGCAGCGCGCGCTGGGTTTGGTCCGCCCTGCCTCTCGGTCCAACCGACAAAATCACTTCTCCCAGGAGGAGCGGCGATCCCCGGACGGCTCCGGCTCCGGCCCAGGATGTGACGCGGGACAAGCAGAGGGTGCGGATTATCCAGGATATGCGGGTCTGCGCGGGCGACGCCTTCGTTCTCCAAACCCTGACGGTTGATCCGGTGGATGACGATCCCTGGGAGCTCCAGGTCGGCATGGCGAAGGTCGAGGGGGCGCAGGGTGTCAATTGCGGCGCGTGGCTCGGCCAGTGGAAGCCGGGCCGGGTGGTTGACCGCATCACGGAAAATGATGAGAAGGAAAGGGTGCAGCTGCCCGGGCTCGGAGTCGCTCTCATGCAGGCTGCCGGCTCGAAGGGCGAGGCGTTCGATAACGACAAAGGCTCCGGATGGATTTTCAAGGGAAAGGGGCAGCAAACCCTCACGTTCCTGCTGTCCGGCTACGGCGGAGCCGTCTGCCGCCAGGATGACGGACCCGGAGCCATGGGCGACTTCCTCGACGGGGAATATAAGAAATATCAGGCGGTCGAGAACCTCCAAGTCTCCTTGGGCAAGCCCGAGCCGGTCGCCCGTCCAGCCGACGCCGCGCTCACTGAGCTGGCGGGCTACCTGTTCAATACGACCTCCCTCGCCTCCGAGCGGGCGGTCGAGGTTGTCGCGCAGGATTACGGTGTGAGCCTGCCTGCTGGCGCCGGAGTGGTGGCCGAAGTGGACGGGCAGAGCGTCCCGTGCGACGTGGTTGCGGAGCCGGGCGGACGCCAGCGCATCGTGTTTCTCCCGCCCCCGGTGCCGGCGGCAAAATGTGTCAAGGCGACGCTAAAAACCGGCGGCGGTCCGCCCCAGCCCGGGTTCAAGGTGAAGGACCAGGGCGGTCGCCTCGAGGTGACTTCCGGCGACAGCCGCACGTGGGTCTTCACCGCGCGCGGGCTCGAGGAGATCCGCGCTCCTGGCAGGCCGCCGGTCCTGACGGGAGAAAGCGCCGATGGGGCTGCCGAGCCCGACCCCTCCCTGGTGCCAAAAGTTGTGTTCAACGGGCGGCACCTCTGCATCGTCAACTACGGGGACCCTGCAAAACATCCCGATGCCCGCCAATACCGCCTTTACAACAGCTCGCCGTTCTGGACGGTCACGCACAAGGATGGGTTCGCGTGCGCCTTGCACACCCAGGGCCTCTGGATTGCCAATTGGTATGACGCGACCGGGGCGTATCCGTCGTCCGCCTCCGATGTTCGCTCGATCACGGGCGACATCTTTTCCGACCACGACTGGCTGTGCATCGGCTCGAAGGATTCCCAGCTCTGGGTCGCCCCGACGCTTTCGGCTCCGCGCATCGAGTTCAATAAAGATATCCCCCGGCAGCGGTTCCTGGAGCTGAGCGTGGCGGGCGGTCCGATGGCGAGCGAGGAGGACTGGGTGTTCTGGCGCAGCGATATCCCCAAGGGCGATGCCCTCACGGTGGTGGGCGACCAGCGCCGGCAGGCCTATATCTGGCGCAACTTGCCAACCTGGGGGCACCAGTTCCATCCCCGGGGGGCGAGCATGTTTTACGATATGGCGCTCTACCAAGGCGGGCCGCGCGGGACGACGCTGTATGGGCTCACGGCAGATCCTTCGAAGGATGGCAACCGGCTGGTCGTCACACGCCATGAGCCGAAGTTCATGGTGCCGGAGCCTCAGGCCCGCGAAAAAAATACATTTGTCCACCGCTCCGACTGGAATGCCGACGGGTGCACGGACAGCCTCTACTGCGTGGTGCTGAACGGCGATGCTCCAAGCCTCGAGTCCGCCCGCTGGTATTTCGACACCAACTCGGACGGATCCTACCAGAGCGTCTTCGAGTTTTCCCGCTCGAAGGATAAAAAGGTCTTCGCCGGCGAGCGCGACGGCGAGCCGGACCGGCGGAGGTGCGAGGTTTTTCTGGACAGCGACGAGACCTACAACATGGACTCCTGCGTGGATTTGGAGCGGCAGGAAGGCAAGTGGGCGGCCATCGTGCTCGAGGATCAGAGCGAGCAGAATGGGATATTCTGCGACGGGGACGTCTTTTTCGGCGGCATCAACCAGCGCAACCGCGTCTACCAGCGCTGGGCGATCGGCAGCGGCTACGACCTCTCGATGGAAACAGACGTCCGCAAGGACAAGAAGGGAGGCGTGCTTTACGACAAGGTGGCGGGCGAGGAAGCGCGCACGAAAGCGTTCGGCCGCCCGTGGATGATGATGTATTCGATGGACATCGACAACGACGGGGAGTGGGATCTGACGACCTGGGGGAATTTTCCCATCAACCACGGGCACACGATCAACGTCGCCCACATCCCGCTCATCAACGGCTCGATTTACAACCCGACCAGCGGAGCCTACTACACCACGCTGGGCACGTTCTACACCGCGCCGGCCGCCCAGATCAACTGGTGCTCGAGGGTCTGGAAGGACGAGAAGTCCGGCGAATGGCAGCAGCCTCACTGGTATGACTGCCCGCAGGCGGACCTCAACCTCGATGACGACCCAGCCCCGGAGGCCCATGTGATGTGCCCGGTGGTCGTGCTGCCGAATAAATTCGGCTACCTCCACAACCGCATGGGGCTTGACTTGCGGAACTCAAATGCCGGACGCCCGAACTCCCCGTATGTAGGCTCATCGGGCGATACGAATTATTACGGGCACAGCACGGATGTGAACTTCTGCCCGAAGATATTCGGCACATCCCACCAGGGCACGACCCGCTGCCCGAGCTTTCCCGATACCCCCTCGGCATTCAAGGACAAGTGGGGGAACTCCTACAGCTCATCCAACATCTACCTGCCCCGCGATTGGGACGGCAAGGCGCTGAAGACCTTCAACAAGGACGGCAAGCCCAACGACTGGGTTTACGGCTGGCAGTGGGCAGTCGCAGAGGCCGAATGGGATACCGTCGGAGCTGTCTGGAGCCCTTTTGGAGATAATAACCCCGAGGCCATGCAGATCTATTTCCCTTCCGAGCGCCCGTGGATTCGCTTCGACCAGTGGGTGCGCCCGACGCTCACCGCGCCGACCCTCAAGGACTGGAAAGTTTATCAGAACCCGCTCACCGGCTGGCTCCACCTGCGCGGCAGCCAATTCGGGTTCTGGGCGGGTGACGGGGACCGAGTCACCGGCCCAGCCGTCACCCAGCCGCCGGAAGTTTATAATACCCGCTGGGCCAAGGAATCCTACTGGGAGTATTCCTTTGACTTTTCCCAATGGTCCCACGATGTGGAATTCTGCCGCGCGACGGTCGCACCTTTTGAGGCCTACTTCGACAACGGCGCCGACGGGGTTTTTAACGTCGCCATGGCGGATTTTGAGAACGACGGGCTCTATGACCGGCGCGCATGGTATGATATCAAGGAAAAGATGGTGACCCTCGCCGATAGCGATGGCTTCGCCTACGTCCCCGCCGCCTTGGCTTTCCCGGAGGAAAGTCCGCGGCTGGACCGCTACAAATCCCTGGTCGAGCGGTATAAGCAGACGATCGCAACCCGGAAGGATAGCTGGATGGATAAGGCGATCACCTCCGGCACGGATCCCGACTATCTGGATAATAAAAATAATATCATTGACTACAGCCCCCGCCAGCGGCGCGCGCAGCGCCCGATCGAGCAGTTTTACGCGGTCGTGAGCCCATCCGACATGCCGGCGGTCGCTTTGGATAATGTCCACGACCCGGCATGGGACGGCCTGATGCCGGATCCCAAGAGCCAGGCGGCCGACCGGAATAGAGCC
This sequence comes from Verrucomicrobiia bacterium, assembly GCA_037127695.1. Classification (GTDB taxonomy): domain Bacteria; phylum Verrucomicrobiota; class Verrucomicrobiia; order Chthoniobacterales; family Terrimicrobiaceae; genus QYQL01. Next base: position 70,324 of record JBAXXX010000005.1, read on the forward strand.
ACGTGCGCCTGGTCGCAGTTCTATATGGACGGCTACTCGCGCCTCTTTACCTCGCTGAGCCGCCACCAGGTGGTGTTCCGTCTTCTTCAGGCGCCGTGGAGCACCGAGGCGCTTCAAAACGTTCGCATGCTGGTGCTGCCCGGGCTCAATCCCGCAAAGCCTGTCGCCGCGGCGGAGGCCGAGGCGCTCGATGCCTGGCTGAAGGGTGGGGGAGTGCTCGTGACGTCGTACCCTTCGCGCAACGAGGCGGCGTGCGACGAGATGAATGCTCTCCTCGGCCGATACGGTGTGGCTCTCGGTGCCGAGCGCGTCCTTCGCGACCTCTCCAACGACGAATGGTTCTATGACATGGGCAACGCCAAGACCCCGGCTCAGGACTGGCAGATCGAGAAGCTGGGCTGCTTCCAGAACGTCCATCGGATCTGGTATGATGCCGGCGTCTTCGCCGCCTGCAAGGAGGCTGAGCCGATCCTGACCGACTCCGGCAGGCCGGTGGCTGTCCGCGCTAAGGTCGGCAAGGGTTGGATCTACGCCTTCGGCTCGGACTGGATGCTCAATAACCGCCACAACGCGATCGGCAGCAAGGCGGTCGTTCCTCTGCTCGCATTTTCCGCAGGCACTGTCCCCCGCCAGGGGATGACGATGGTCTTTGGCCAGCCGAACAATAACCGGTATTTGGATCAGATGGTTGACCACCTCGCATCGTCCTACCTCAAACCATCGTTCACGATGGCGCCGCAGGCAGGCTCCTCGCTTTCTCTCCAGAACGGCGAGCCCATGGATGTCATGCTGCCCAAAGCATTTAAGTGCCAGGTCGATGGCAAGCCGGCCGCCTCCGCCCAGGGCAACCCCGCCTACCTCACGGTGAAAATCCCCCCGGGCCAGCACGTCCTCTCGGGCTCGCGATAAAAATCTCCTGCAAACCGGCAACACATCGCACAATGACCACATCGCGCCCAAAGGAGGCAGGTCGCCCTCGGCCTGCTCGGCGGGATCCTCTGCAAACGCCCAACCCAGGTGGCCGGGGGCGACCCCCCTCCCAAAGGAGGCAGGTCGCCCTCGGCCTGCTCAGCGGGACCCTCTGCAAACACCCAACCCAGGTGGCCGGGGGCGACCACCCTCCCAAAGGAGGCAGGTCGCCCTCGGCCTGCTCAGCGGGATCCTCTGCAAACGCCCAACCCAGGTGGCCGGGGGCGATCCCCCTCCCAAAGGAGGCAGGTCGCCCTCGGCCTGCTCAGCGGGACCCTCTGCAAACACCCAACCCAGGTGGCCGGGGGCGACCACCCTCCCTTCTTGCCCGGATCAGCGCTGAAAGCCCAGCCTTGACAAAATGCTTGAAACTCATTCAATTTTCCCCGTGATGCGCGTTCGCACAATTCTGCGGTCGGCTGTTTTGCCCGCCAGCATTCAGGGTGACCGGTTTCCAATCGGAGGAGCCCGAGCGGAGATCGCGACACGGAAATCCACCCAGGCGTTCTCGATGGTTCTGACCGTCGTCCTTGTCGCCTTCCTGATGCTCATCCTGGTCAGCCTCAGCATGGTCCTCAAAGTCGAGACGAGCGCCGCGAGCAGCCAGCAGAAGGTCGCCATGGCAAGGCAGAACGCGCTCGTCGGCCTCGAAACCGCCATCGGCCAGCTCCAGCAGTTCGCTGGCCCTGACCAGCGGGTCACCGCCACGGCCGATATTCTTGCAGGAAACGGGACGGTCGCCAACCCGCATTGGACCGGTGTTTGGAAACGCCAGGAAACCCTGACAAAAAACAGCACGTCGGTGCTGGTGCTCGGCAACTCCACTTTTTCAGCCCTGCAAGCGAACAACCGCGAATTCCTGACTTGGCTCGTGAGCGGAAACACCACGACCGAGCCAACAACTGCGAATGCCACGCTTTCAGGAAACTCTACCATTCAACTTGCCGGAAACTCCACCACAAGCAACGTCACCGTATCCCTCGAGCCCATCACAGAAAATGGCGCGACCACGGGCCATTTTGCCTACTGGGCGGCGGATGAATCGGTCAAGGCCCGCGTGAATATCGGCACGACCCCAAACTCCACATCGTCAAACTCCACAGTGGTCAGCGCCATCAACAAGTGGATCGCCTCGCCCCCGGGCGTGGACCGACTCGCCGCGTTCTCCGCCTTGGACCCCAGCCCATCCTCCACCCCGACAGGGGGAAATCCCTGGGCGAAGATCACGGATCTCAAGCAGATCAGCCTGATCGGCGGCTCGGACTTCAAAACCGCCGCAGACATCGCCAGCGAAGATCTTCTGCATGACCTCACCACTGTCTCCCGCGGCGTTCTCAGTGACACCCAGTTTGGAGGCCTAAAAAAGGACCTTTCTCTCGCGTTTGAAATGGACCGAAACGATTTCAATGCGGACCCGTTCTTCAGCGGGTCAAGTGACTCAAGCTCCCCGAACTATAGCTGGCAGAACTCGACGGGTCCCACATTTACTGAGCCGTTTTACATGAATTTTCTTTTCAAGGCCGAGAGGCCTGCGGCCACCCCGCCAGTTACCGGGCACGGCAACTATGTCTTGGGGCCGACATGGCACCGGATGCGAGATTTTTATAGCCTGTATGGGAACATGACGGTCAGCTCCAGCATCAATGCCACAGGCGTGCCTGTGCAGGAGGTGCCAACCGATGCTGCCCGCATGACCGTATCTAACGAGTATAGTAAACAGGGTGGGTGGGAGTATAATCCTGCCATCGTGTCCTCCCCCAATTCGTTGAGGTATCAGGATCCTAGGACGGATGATCCAACGATTGACAGCCTGGCGCGGAGGCTTATCCCAACAAAAGTTCTGATCACACCTGTCCTCACGCAGGTCGCTTATCTCGTCAGCCTGACAAGCAGCGGTCCGTCCGGAGGGCCTTATCAGTTAGGTCTGATGTTAGATGTCTTTGCCAGTATTTGGAATCCATATAATGTCGCGATGAAGTGCCCGCAGATCAGGCTGAGCACCCGGGTGCCCAATATCTATATCACCGTGACCGGTGGAAATGTTACGCACTCGGTGATCAATGCGTCTCTGACATCCAACTCGACGTTCGGGCCGCAAAATCTCAATGCGCTCGCCTTTGGGGACCTGACAGGCACTGCTCCGGTGTTGGTTCCTGCGTCGGTTCTCTCTCCGGGTGAGGTGAGGGTTTTTTGCCCCCCGGCAGCATCTTCCGGTAATTTAAATATCACGCTGAACAGTTCCTGGGCCGGAGGATCGGCAAGCGGAATGAAAATCTCAAACTGGCAGGAAACATTTAGCAACGGGGACGGCCTAGGTAACAGGACGACGACTAATGCAACGGTGAACTGGGCGGGAAACGGGACAACTCCTCTGAACGTCGCATTTACCATCATGGACAAGAACGCTACCCCTCCCTCGGGATTGACCCCGGTAAATAGCAATGAGGGAATGAAGATTACGTGCTCATATTTGACCGCGACTGTCGGCAACTGGGTTACCTTTTCTCAAGACAACGATTTTGGGTTTGGGTTAATTGCAAACAATGCTGCCAGGATGGATGAAGCCGGGGGTCTGGTGACAGTTGGAGCTAATGCCACTTTTTCGACAGGTAACCTGCTGCCCGGCAATGTCGGCACGAAAATGCCCGTCGCGCTCGTTCGATTGTATATGACAAACGAGCGTGATGCGTATCTGGCGCCATCGTTCCCCGCTCGCTTTCTGGTAGATTCCAGCCCCCGGGCAACTCTTTTTTCGCCATATAACGGCGGCAACGGGACCCTTTACAAGTTTCGCCCCAATTATGAGTTGAAAGTGGGCAACGCGCCAGTTGGGACACCTGGGATTGCGGGACTCGTCGGCATATCTGGCACCGGGCCGCTGCAGGGTTTTTGGGGAGGGGATATCGTTGATGCGGCATCCGCCGCCCGCCCGGGGCAGTCCTATGTCTCACTTTTTGAAATCCCGCTGCGCCCGCTGCAAAGTCTCGGAGAGCTTCAGCATTTTCCGATCAACGAGTGGCACAATTCTCCCGCCTATGCGATTGGGAACTCGTTTGCCTCCCCGTATGTCGCATCCAACCAGGCTGTTGCCGGCTCATATAACACAAACTACCAGAGCAGCATCGGGAGCCCTAGAACTTATGTTTACCAGACGCAAGAAGACTTTTCTTACCTTGCTAACTGCGCGCTTTTTGACAGCTATTTCTTTTCTGGTATTGCTCCGCGTGCCGACGCTGGTCTTGCTGATAAATATGCCACAATTGCCGTCTTGACCGATTCAACGAACCCGCTCAATCAAGCCGGTCCCTTGCCCGATCCCCGGCTTCGGATTCAGGCATTCTCTGGCGCAAACTCCACAGTTTCGGACAGTTATTCTGCGATCCGTACGGCTTTGAGCGCGAATGGCACGGCTTTGCCCCCCGATGCGCGTGATCGGCCATACTCACGCTCCGCTTCGTATCTGATGCAAGACGGGGCATTCAACGTCAACTCGACATCCCTAGAGGCTTGGAAGGCATTCCTGAAGTCCGTGAACTCCCCGAGGATCCCGACGTTGGATCCCACGACGTTGACATTCACGACTCCGACATCGAGCGGGTATCCATTTCCTCGCACTCGCCCAGCAAATGGAGGGGCTTTTACCGGCTCGACCTCGGGGGGCAGCAGCAACCGATGGAACGGGTATTTCAAAATGGACGATGCTCAGGTCGATGCGCTTGCGGCGCGAATCGTGAATGAAGTCAAGCAGAGGGGGCCATTTCTCAGCCTCTCAGACTTTATTAACAGGAGGCTGACGGCTTCAAACAATGCGCAATCTCAACGCGGCGCATTACAAGCCGCTATTGATGCCTCAGGGTGTAATAACCCGGTCTATGCCAACGTCAGTCCAACCGGCTATGCTCATGATAGCAACGCGGCCAACACACCTGCCTCCGCAGCGGCCACCGGATACCTCACGCAAGCCGACATCCTGCAGGCGATCGGATCGCATCTCACAGCTCGCGGAGATACCTTTCTGGTTCGGTCCTATGGGGATTTTGTCAACAAGTCTTCCGGCAAGATCGAAGCCCGTGCGCTGTGCGAGGCAGTTGTCCAGAGGTTCCCAGATAAAGTCAATCCCGCCGAGCATGTCGTGGATCCGCCAAGCGGCTCGTCGACGGATTTTGGTCGGCGGTTTCGGATTGTCTCATTCCGCTGGCTGGGCGATGATGGAAACTGATGACTATGAAACTTATAATTCCCGCTGCAGTTTGTTTGACAGCCATGTGTTGCGCGCCACTGATCCGCGCGCAGAATCCGCCGGAGCCGTCGGTAAAAATCAGGACGCTTGCCACCGGGCGCATTATCGATGGGCTGAAGTATGGGGGGTATGCTGATGGAAAGCTCGTCAAAGGAGGTGATCTCCCTCAAATCAATATTCGGTTCAGGTCTGAGCCGATCAGTTACAGCGGGCCGCAAGAGCTGCTTTTTTTCAACCAGGATCCACCTGCGAGCATTATCCCGGAACCTGACAAGCCGCTGCCGCCCGAGCCTGTCGCAAAAGTGGTGCTGCCGGCTGGATCGAAGAATGTTTTGCTCTTATTTGTCCCCAGACCGGCAAAGGAGGGGGGAGTGCTGTATGATGTCCTGAGCAAGGACGACTCGACGGACAATCTCCCCTACGGAAAATACCTGATCCTTAACTTCACCAAACGCGAAATTGGCGCGATTGCCGAAAGCGCAAAGGTCATGATCCCCTCTTCATCTAATGTGGCGGTTTCCCCTGGCTTAACTGGCGAAGGATCCTTTTATATTTCGTTTTATGATTCTAAAAACCTGAGCCAGCCCGTTGCCAAGCAGCTATGGTATCACTATCCGCTGGCGCGCTGCCTGATCATCCTTCAGGATGTCCCCGGAAACGAGACGGATATCGCCATTTCGAGCATCAGCGAATTTAGCCCGGACTATGTGCCGCCCAAAACTGAGGGCGCTCAATAATTGAGCACCTTTGAAGACCACATTTGAATTTGCCGACACGACGGCGCATTTTCCATCCGACGACGAGTCCGGGCGGGTCGGCTTGGAGCTTTATCCGACTGCGATGAACCCGTCAGAGGCCCCCCGGACGGCGCAAGACATCGATATGCTCGTCCAGGTGAAGCTCGCGGGCGACCCCTACAGCGGCGGGTTCGGGCAGGGGCATACGATGCGGAATTCCCTGTCGCTCGACGCTTTCAAATTCACGGGGCGAGAGGTGGCCGATGGCGAGGGGCAGACGGCAGTCACGACTTCGCTCGAAAACGGGCGCGGGCATCGGCTCGAGCACCGCCTGACGTGGCACCACGGGGACGCAGCCGCCGGGGTGACGACAACATTTTTCAACACCTCCGACAGCGCGGTGACATTGGAAATGCTCGCGAGCTTCTCGTTGGGCGGGATCACGCCATTCTGCCCCGGCGACACGCCTGGCCGCCTGCGCATCCACCGGTTCCGTTCGGGATGGAGCGCCGAGGGGCGGCTGGTCACCGAGAGCATCGAGCGGCTCCACCTCGAACGCTCATGGGGAGGATATTCCTTTTTTAACGAGCGCTTCGGGCAGGTTGGCACGATGCCGGTGCGGAAGTGGTTTCCTTTCCTTGCCATCGAGGATACCGAAGCCGGGGTCATCTGGGGCGCGCGGCTCGCTTGGGCGGGATCGTGGCAGATGGAAGTTTTCCGCCAGCGCGACAAGCTTGCGATTTCCGGCGGGCTCGCCGACCGCGAGTTCGGGCATTGGAAGAAATCGCTCGCGCCAGGAGAATCGTTCACCACCCCGGCCGCCACGATCGCGTGCGTTCAGGGCACTCTCGACGACCTGTGCGACCGCCTGACGGCCGTTCAGCAGCGGGCGGCTGAGGCGCATCCGGAGGTCGAGCACGACCTGCCGATCATCTTCAACGAGTGGTGTACGACGTGGGGGGATCCGCAGCACGACAAGGTGGTCGCCATCGCCCAGCGACTGAAGGGCACAGACGTGCGCTATCTCGTGATCGATGCCGGATGGTATAAAACCGAAGGCACCGAGTGGGGCGGCGCGCACGGGGATTGGATCCCGAGCCCTAAGCTGTTCCCGCACGGGCTGGAGGCGACCGCCGCCGCCATCCGCGAGACCGGGCTAATCCCCGGGCTGTGGTTTGAAATGGAGACCGTCGGCCCGCAGTCGGAGGCGTTCTCGAAGTTCGCGGACCACTTCCTACAGCTCGACGGGAAACCCATCACCGCCCTGATCCGCCGGTTCTGGAACCTCGAAGATCCCCTGGTCATCAGCTACCTGACCGAGCGCGTGATCGGTCTCCTCGAACGTTGCGGGTTCGAGTATCTCAAGGTGGATTACAACGAGACCCTCGGCATCGGGTGCGATCACCCCGACGGCCCGGGCGAGGGCCTCCGCCGGCAGGTCCTCGCAAGCTATGCGCTTTTTGAAAAAATCCGGGCGCGCCTCCCGCGCCTCGTCATCGAAAACTGCTCTTCCGGCGGCCACCGCCTGGAACCCTCGATGCTCGGATGCACCGCGATGTCGTCATTCTCCGATGCGCACGAGTGCGTCGAGATCCCGATCATTGCCGCCAGCCTCCACCGGCTCATGCTCCCGCGGCAAAGCCAGATCTGGGCGGTGCTCCGCCAAGCCGACAGCATGCACCGGCTTGCCTACGGCCTCGCCGCGACATTCCTCGGGCGGATGTGTCTCTCGGGCGAGATCACTGAGCTGTCCGATGACCAGTGGGAGCTTGTCTTGCGCGCCCAACGGCTTTATCGCCAGGCTGTCCCGATAATCAAACACGGGCGCAGCCGGCACTTCGGGGAGCTGGGCGAAAGCTGGCGCCACCCGCAGGGATGGCAGGCGGTCGTGCGCTCAAGCGGCGATGAGCTGCTCGTTGTCCTCCACGCCTTCGAGAATGCGCCCGCGCACGTCGAGATCCCGCTGGGGGGCTGGAAAATGGCCAGCCGGTTTCCGGGTGCCGAGGCGGATGTTCATGGCGATGTCCTGCGCTGGTGCCCGCCGCAGGACTTCAGCGCCTGCGTCGTGCTGCTCTCCCGCACCCGCTGAAAAACCTTATGAAAACCATCCAACCTCCTGTCCGCGTCGCGATCATTGGCATGTGCGGCTGGGCTGCACAGCATCACCGCGCGATTCGCGTGCTGGAGGCGGAGGGGCTTTGTATCCTCGTCGCCACCAGTGATAAATTTCCGGAAAATTGCGCCGCTCAAATCGAAGCCTTGGAATTTGCCAGCCGGGGCGTGAAGGTTTTTAGCGATCCCGTCCGCCTGCTCGAGGATTGCCGGGGCCAGCTCGACTGCGTCTGCATCCCGACGCCGATCCAAACCCACGCGGACCTTCACCGCCTCTGCGTCGATCAAGGCCTTGCCGTTCTCCTGGAAAAGCCGCCCACCCTGAACTCGCCCGAACTCGAGCGGATGCTTGAGGTCGAATCCCGCGCCGAAAAAAAGACGGAGGTCGCATTCATGTATGTCGTGGACGAGGTCCGGCAATCCCTGAAACGGCGCCTTCTCGATGGGGAATTCGGCGCGCTCAAGCGCGTGGGAACGATCGGCCACTGGCCGCGCACCGATCTCGATTACCAACGGAACCCCTGGATCGGAAAGCTCGTGTGCGATGGCAGCTACGTCCTCGACTCGAGCTTCGGCAACGCGCTTTCTCATTTCGTTGTCAACATCCTGTTCTGGGCCGGAAAGGATCACCTCTCGGCGTGGGGGCAACCTGTCCAAGTCGAGTCGGAGGTCTATCGGGCCCATGCCGTGTCCGGCGCCGAGACATTTTTTGTGCGCGCGGTGACGGATGGCGGTGTCGAGCTTCTCGCCGCGACCTCGCACGCCTGCGAAAGGCAGCTGAATTTCGAGCAGGTCGTCTGCGAAAACGCCACGATCACGTGGCGCGTGGCCGACCACTACACGATCGATTGGGCTGACGGACGTCCCCAGGAAAAGGCGCCCGTCTTCCTGGGAGATCTCGTCTCGGCCCTCTTTCGGAACTATTTCCTTTACCTGCTGGGCCGCAGTCCTCGCCCCACGATCGCTCTCGAGGACACGCATGCGTTCGTCAGCTTGCACGACCTGGCCTACGTCGCATCGGGCGGGATCCATACGGTGGGCGATCGATTCGTGAACCGCGCCCAAACCGGTTCGGGCGGCCACCTCAGCGCGATCGCCAACGTCGGAGAGGCCGCCGAGCAGTTCATGGCAACCGGACGCCTCCCCGCAGAGCAAGGCAGGCCATGGGCGATCGCCGGCAGCACGGCCGGGCGAGCCGACCTCGATCAATTTCTCCCGCTCATCGACCGCGAGGTCCTCAGGCAGCTCGAAGGGGAGGCGCAGAAATGACGCAAGGCCATCTGTTTGTCCTTTTGCCGCCAGTCCGCACCGTTTCTCCATCGGAGGCCGCAGTGGGAATGCGCCTTGGCTGGCTGAAAAAAACGTCGCATTATGTCTTACTGCGCAAATGTGTAACATTCTGCTATGGAGTAAGTTGATGAACGTTCTCTAAAGAGGAATGAAAGTGATTCAAAATGAGGTGGCCCCCGGAATTCGGACCAGCAGTTAAGCTATAAAAAGCGATGGCG
>JBAXXX010000006.1:0-70584 GCA_037127695.1 Verrucomicrobiia bacterium
GCACAAACGCTGAAGTGTCGCGCGATCTTGTCCGAGGATCTGAACGACGGACAAGCCTATGGCGGCGTGCAGGTGATCAATCCATTTCTGTAAGGCGCAGCGGAAGATCAGTTTTGCGCTCAGGAAGATTTATTTTGTCCAGAACTCTCGTGCATCGACATCATTTGAGTTGACAAGATTTCATGCATCAACGATCCCTCCTCGCGATGGATTTTTTACGCAGGCGCATTTGGGTTGTTTGCACGCTGGCCATTCTTCTGATGGCTGGTGGGCAGGCTCTTCATGCCAGCGTGGACATCAGGTGCGACAAGGCGCAAGAACAGTCTTCATGTCCAGACCAACAGGACTGCCCCATCGGGCATTGCTGTTTCTCCCATGTCTGCAGCCATGTGGCGACGATCGAGCAAGGTTGCCTTCTTTTCACGACATCCCTTTCAAGTTTGCTCACCGTCAAAAGTGAGACTTGGAGCGATGGGCCTTGCAGGGAGATCGATTACCCTCCTCAGTTGTCCTGATAAATCGCGGGCGCGGTGCGTCCGTGATGCTTTTTGATTCTGGGTTCTCACCCCAAATTCGACCATTTGGTTGGTCGAATCTCTTCAATCCACCCGAGCCGGCTTAATGCCGTGCTCCACATCCCATCAATACAATTATGAAAACATCCCAACAAGACATCTGTCTCGCGCAAATATTCCGCTTCGCGAGAATCGCCTGTGCGCTGATCGCTATCGCCGCATTATCGGCTTGCGCATCGGTCACTTCATTTTTCAAGACAACAGACTCGTCGCTCCCTGTTGAAACCATCGCCTCATCGGGGGGAGAAGTCTCAAGCGCCCGCGCGTATGAATCTTCCGACCGTCTGTATATCTCGGGACACATTAAAAAATCGTTGGGCCGACATATCCCCTACGCGGCCCATGTCGATGTTCAACTCATCGACAATGCGGAGCGGGTGATTAGTGAAAAACAGGACGATATTGATCCGCACCATCCGAACTCTGGCGGCAGCAGGTCAGGTGAAATCGGCTATGTGGCAAGCTTCCCTGTCAGCGAGGCCCGGAAAGCGGCGAAGATCGTTATCCGCTACCATCTGGACGGGCACCAGTCCTAATGGGCGTGCTGTCCACTCCCACAAGGTTTTGCCATCAATGAATCTGCAACATGCGCTGGCGTGTTTGCTGTGGCTTGCCACTGCCGCTCCGCTCCTCGCCCAAGGAAAAAAAGCGCCGCCGTTGCCAGGTGACAGCTCCTCCGTACAGACTCCGAGCTGCGGCAGCAAAACAAGTTTCACATTGACCGAGGCCATCTCGGCGGCCCGTGCAAACAATCCTGAAATGCTTGCCTTGGAGGCCGCGGTCGCTTCCGCCGCAGGCGGGGTCACCACTGCAAAAACCTGGGCAAATCCGGAAATCACGGTTGAGCCGGGTGTGCGGCGGGCATTGGAAGACACATCGTTTGTGACGGCATTCAATGGAGTGATTTCTCTGAGTCAGCCGTTCAAATTCCCCGGCAAGCGCACGCTGGAAGTCGCCATAGCAAAATCCGATGTGAAATTGCGTGAGCTGGCCATTGAGGCTTTTCGGTTTCAAATGGCAGCAAAAGTCAGGCGGGCATTCTACGAACTGCTCGCCGCTCAGAAAATCATTGAGGCCAGAACAGAACAGGTGGCGTCGGCGAAGGTGTTCTTCGAATCTGCAAAAAAGCGCGCGGAGGGCGGCTACGCTGGGGACTTCGAGTCTCTGAAAAGTCAGGCGGATCTCATCGCCGCGCAATCGGCGCTTCGGGAAGCCGAGGGAAAAGTCGCAACCGCACGCATTGTCCTTAATACCTTGATGGCCCGTTCTCCTTCCTCTCCGCTGACCCTGTCTGGATCCCTCGACAATCTCACTCCGAAGGGAAGCTCACGCGACTTCATCGCTCTGGCCTTGGCCAGGAATCCTGCTTTGCAGGCACTGGAAATCGAAGCGGAGAAATCCGGGCTGAATTTGAAGCGCACGCGCATGGAAAGCCTGCCCGATTTTTCCGTCGGCCCGAACTTTGAATACTACAAGGACGAGCAAGTTGCTTCGATCAGCGCAAGCGCGCCTCTGCCGTTCTGGGACCGAAACAAAGGCGGAATCCAGACCGCCAGTGCTCAGCATAAAGAGAATCTGGCAGAAATCCAACGTCTCCGGCTCGAAATCGGCGGAGGGGTCACCGGAGCAGCCTCAAACCTCGATGTAGCGAGTGACCAACTTGCGCTGTATTCCCCGGAATTCCTCTACCAAATGCGCGACTTTGTCCGGCAGGCTGAGGAGAGCTACGCACAAAGCGCCACCACGCTCATCATCTATCTCGACGCCAAGCGGACCTATTTTGACGCGCTCACCAGTTACTACGAAACCCTTGGCCGGGTGGCTGAAAGCCGTGCGGAACTTGAATCTGCCATCGGCGTCCCCTTGGAGCTCAAACCTTGATTTTTATGCAAACGACCATGAATAAAATAACTTATCCATTGATCGCCGCTTTTGCTCTCGCCTTCATGGCGGGTTGCAAAAAACCCGCGTCCGAGGAACCTGGCACAACCGAGGCCGCCCACGAAGAAAATATCGTCATATTGACCAGGAAAAACCTCGAGCACGTCGAGATAAAAACCGCTCCTGTGACGCTGGGAAGCTTGGAAACCACGTTGAATGCGGCGGGACGCGTGAGCCAGAACATGAACAAGACAGCAAAGGTTGCCAGCACGCTCGAAGGTCGGCTGATCAAACTGAATTTCGACATCAATGACCGAGTGCAGGCCGGTGATGTTCTCGCCCTTGTGCAGACCCCGGAGTTGCTGGGCAAGCCGCTGGAGATCAGAGCGCCCATTGGCGGCGTGATTATCTCGCGCGCTGCCGCGATCGGTGAACTTGTCGACAAGACGAGCGACATCTATAACATCAGCGATGCCACGGATTTGTGGGTCATCGCCGAAATCAAGGAGAGGGACATTGCCGCCGTGAAGGTTGGGCAGGACGCCACGTTCCGAGTGCTTGCCTATCCCGACGATGAATTTTCTGGCAAAGTCGTTCGGCTGGGCAACCAGATCGAGTCGGCTTCTCGCACACTCGAAGCCCGCATCGAGTCCGCCAACAAGGACGGCAAGCTGAAGCCGGGAATGTTCGCCGATGTGGAAATCACCACCACGATCATGAAGGACGTGATTGTCATTCCCGACTCGACCTTGCAGAGCGATGGAGACCAGCAGGCTGTTTTCATCGCTCTGGGTGACAACAAATTTGAAAAGCGAATTGTCAAGCTCGGCATGGAGCAACACGGACGGGTTCAGGTTCTCGAAGGGATCAAACCTGGAGAACAAATCGTGACCGAGGGCAGCTTTATCCTGAAATCCGAACTGCTCAAAGGTGAGCTGGGGGAGGAATAGGAAATGATCAACGCAATTCTCACTTTCTCCGTCCGGCAGCGGTTGCTGGTCCTTCTGGCAACGGTCATCTTCGCCGGTTTCGGCGTCCTCGCCGTCAAACAAATTCCTATTGACGCCTTCCCTGATGTGACGAACGTGCAGGTGCAGGTGCTCGCAACCGCAGGGGGGATGTCTCCTCCGGACATGGAAAATCTGGTCACGCGCCCGATTGAGGTGGAGCTTGCCGGGCTGCCGAAACTGACAGAGGTGCGCTCGGTTTCGAAAATCGGATTGAGCGTGATCACGGTTGTTTTTGAAGACAGTGTGAATGACTACTTTGCCCGGCAGCTCGTGTTCGAGCGCTTGCAAGGGGCGCGGGACAAATTGCCTGCCGGAGTCGAAGTGCAACTCGGTCCGATCAGCACGGGCCTTGGGGAAATCTATCAATACACCATCGTCAGCAAGGACAAGAAATACAACGCAACGGAACTGCGCACAATCCAGCAGTATATCGTGCGCCCGATACTGCGCACCGTGCCCGGCGTCACCGACGTGAATTCCTTCGGGGGGCTGGTGAAGCAATACCAGGTGCTCATCAAACCCGACCGCCTGACTTCCTACGGCATCACTTTACAGCAGGTTTTCGAAGCATTGGAAAAGAATAACTCCAACGCCAGCGGGAATTTCATCGACCATGAATCCGAGCAATTCATCGTTCGCGGGCTCGGGCAGGTGAAGGACATCAAGGACATCGAAAACATCATCGTGGCGACCCACGAGCATGTGCCGATTTATGTGCGCGACGTGGCGGATGTGGTCATCGGCGCGGAGCTGCGCCAGGGAGCGGTCACCGCGAACGGAGAGGGGGAAGCCGTGGCCGGGATTGTTCTCATGCTCAAGGGGGCGAGCGGGCGGGATGTCGTCAACGCGGTGAAGGAAAAATTGCCGGAGATCCGAAAAGCACTGCCACCGGGCGTCGAGCTGGTGCCGTTTTACGACCGAACCGACCTGGTGATGAAGGCCATCCACACCGTAACGAAGGCCTTGCTGGAGGGCGCAATCTTTGTGCTCATCATTCTGATTGTGCTGCTCGCCGACGTGCGCAGCGCGATGATCGTGACGCTGGTTCTCCCGCTGGCGGCCCTGTTCGCTTTCATCATGATGCGCTGGTATGGCCTCTCGGCCAATCTCATGTCCCTCGGAGGCCTGGCCATTGGCATCGGCATGATGGTGGACGGAGCGGTGGTGATGGTGGAGAATATCCACCGGCATCTCACCGGGAAATCCGACGAGGTGCGCCACGAGCACGCGGGAAAAGTTGAGACCGTGCTCTACGCCGCGAAGGAGGTCGGCCGGCCCATCGTCTTCGGCATATTTATCATCATTCTCGTTTTTCTGCCGATCTTCACGCTGGAGGGTTTCGAGGGCAAAATGTTCAGCCCCCTTGCATTCACGATTTCCTTCGCGCTGCTCGGCTCGCTGGTTCTTTCCCTGACCCTTGTGCCGATGCTCTGCACGGTCCTGTTGAAACAAGTTCCGCACGAACAGGATCCCATTCACCTCCGCTGGCTAAAACAGATCTACCTTGGGATGCTGAAGCCGTGTGTGAGCCAGCCCTTGCTGGTCGTCGTGCCGGCGGTTTTGGCCTTGGCAGGAGCATTTGCACTCGTGCCCCGCATCGGGACGGAATTTTTGCCGACACTGGATGAGGGCGCGATCTCCGTAAAACTTCAGCGCTTGCCCAGCATCTCCCTTCCTCAGTCGATAGCAATTTCCGGCCGTGTGGAAAAAGTCATCAAGCAATTTCCGGAGGTGATCGACGTGGTTTCTCGGACAGGACGCGCTGATATTGCCTCCGATCCCGAGGGGGTTGAAGCCAGCGATATCACCGTGACGCTCAAACCGCGCGATCAATGGACCACGGCAAAGACCAAGCAGGAACTGGTGGAAAAGATGCGCGGAGCCGTCGCGGAAGTCCCTGGCGTTTCTGCCAGTTTTACCCAGCCGATTGCTCTGCGCGTGGATGAATTGGTCAGCGGCGTCAAGTCCGCCATAGGCATCAAGATATTTGGCGACGATCTGGACGAACTGAAAGCAAAGGGCGAAGCCGTCGCCCGCGTTCTGGCAAATGTGCCGGGAGCGGCGGACATCAATGTCGAGAAGGTCAGTGGGCTAGCCTACCTGCAAATCGAGATCCATCGCGACAAACTCGCGCGTTACGGGATCAACGTATCGGACGTCCAAGAGGTTGTGGAAACCGCAATCGGAGGCAAGGAGGCCACGCGCGTCTATGAGGGGCAGAAGGTATTCGGCCTCGCCGTGCGATTCCCCGAATCGGCAAGAAACGATGTTTCATCCATCAGCGAGATCCTCATTGCCTCCCCGCAGGGAGCGCTGATCCCGCTCGACCAGCTGGCTCGTGTTTACGTCACGGAGGGCCCGGCACAAATCAGCCGCGAGATGGCTCAGCGCCGCATCGTGGTCGAATGCAACGTCACCAGCCGCGACATCGGGAGTTTTGTGAAAGAGGCACAGAAGAAGATTGATGCCGCTGTGAAGCTGCCGCCCGGATATTTCATCACATGGGGCGGACAGTTCGAGAATCAGCAACGCGCGATGAAGAGGTTCAGCATTGTCGTTCCCATAACCATCGCGGCGATTTTCCTGCTCCTCTTCGGTTCGTTCAACTCCGTGAAGCAAGCTCTCCTCATCATCTTGAACATTCCGTTCGCGCTCATTGGCGGCATCCTTGCCCTTCTGATCGGTCAATTCAACATGAGCGTCAGCGCCAGCGTCGGCTTCATCGCGCTTTTCGGCGTTGCCGTGCTCAACGGAGTGGTGATGGTAAGTTACTTCAACGAATTGCGGCGCGAGGGAATCGCCGTGGAGTTAGCCGTCATGAAGGGTGCTGTCCTTCGGCTGCGTCCCGTGCTGATCACCGCGAGCGTTGCGGCACTTGGTCTCGTGCCGATGTTGTTCGCCACCGGACCAGGCAGCGAGATTCAAAAACCGCTTGCAGCAGTCGTTATTGGCGGACTTATCAGTTCCACACTTCTGACATTGTTCCTGCTCCCGACGCTCTACAAGGTGTTTGAGCGCAACTCGAAGGTTGACGCTACTACTCTGCCAAATCCGCCCCTCACCACCGAGCTTTGATTGAGCAAGTTTGGCAATTCTGCGCAAGGGAACAGATTGCGCCGCAGGCCAATCTGCCAGCAAAGAGTGGCATGGGATGTTGCGGTTCCTGATGACTCAGAAATCTTTCTCCGTAACATTTTCCCTTTCATGGAATCCCGCGAGGGTAAAATGTTCTCGAATGTTATCTACCGAAACAAGAATGAACACAGAACCAAAACCTTGCGGGATGTAGTTCCGCCTGCAAGCCAGAGCAGTCTCCGCCCGCTCAATTGCAGGACGGTTCGCCGGTGTAAAAGGTGGCGCATATCTCGAAGCCCTCGGAAGATTGCGTGTTCTCGCGGTGGACAAAACCGGCACCATCACAGAGGGCAAACCTCGCGTGCTCGACGTGTTGACTTTCTGCAACGCGACTCCGGAAGAAATCCTTCGCATCGCCGCCGCCATCGACACGCATTCGACCCACCCACTTGCTCAGTTTGAGTTTGCTCCGGTGAACGGCTGAGCTTACGCTCCAATCCATGAAATCCGCCTTGCCTTGGCTCATTCTCGTGATCGCAACAGCTGATGCTTTTGCGCAGGACTTGACCCAAGCTTTAATCGCGGCTGATCGGGCGCTCTGGCCGAAAACCGTGGTTGTCTCCGTTCCCCTTGAAGCGCCGGTCATTATTGCTGGAAAAGAATCGGGGAAAATCAACCTTCCAGCCGGCAGGGAATATCCTGTGAAGGCTGTTGGGGCTGACAATGTAACCATTGATCTTGGAGGGTCTTTTCGTGAGGTGGCAGGTGGTGAAACCGACCTTCTCGTCAAAGCCGCTGCCGTGAAAGGGGCGCGGGATGCCTATCAGGCAAAAGTTCAAGCTGCTGTTGCGATGGCCACACCGGTGCCTATCCAGCGGGCCCCAACCCCGGCCGCAACACCAGCATCACAATTCCACAATGCTGTGGGGGAAAAGCTCTCCAATCTCGTAGCTTTGGATGGAAAAAAACTTACTCCTTTTGACTCCGGTGCTCTCGCAAACAAAAAATACATTGCAGTGTACTATTCCGGATCCTGGTGCGGGCCGTGCCGAAAGTTCACGCCAGATCTAGTCAAATGGTATAAGCGGAACAAATCCAAGGCTGAGTTGTTCGAGTTGGTTTTCGTGAGTGCGGATCGGTCGGCTGAACAGATGGCCGCCTATATGGTCGATGACAAAATGCCCTGGCCTGCGCTGGAATTCTGTTCGATCAAAATGGGAAATCCGATCGTGGGGAAAGGGGGGCCTGGAATTCCGAGCCTGGTAGTTTTTGACGCCAGCGGGACAGCCGTCGCCGAGTCCTATGTGAACGGCAATTATGTCGGCCCGCGCAAGGTGCTCGAGGATTTTGAGAAAATGTTGAGAAAAACCGAGTGAAAGACCATCGCCTCTGATCCAACCGAACGCAGTGGTTTCATGGTCGAGGGAGCCAACGATCGGCGCGAGCACCTCATCGGGCTGCACCGGCTTCATGAGCGCCGGGTTCGGCTTGCGGGCTGGCTTCACCGCTGTTTGCTGCGTCCCCGCTCAGCCCACAGTCAAAATGAGAACTGCCGGGCGAAGCGATTCCATAATGGACATTGGGACGGTCCCCTATTTATCGTCTTGCTCTGCACCTTGCAGCGATTACCAACGATGATGATGAATCCCCACTCTGGAAAGAAGCCGCTCACGCTGGTCGGTGTCGGATGCGGAGGGCGCGTCCGCACCTACTGCGACCTTGCAGCACGCCACCCTCATCGCTACCGCGTGGTGGCGGCGGCCGATCCCAACCCGGTCCGAGTCGGGCAGATTCGTGAGCTCTCCCGCAACCCGGAGTTCCGCTCATTTTCCAGCGATGCCGAGCTGTTTGCGGCCGGGAAGCTGGCGGACGTGTGCATCATCGGCACGCAGGATGCCTACCACGTCGAACCTTGCATCCGCGCGATGGAGGTCGGCTACGATGTGCTTCTGGAGAAGCCGGTCGCCTCCGAGCCCGCCAAGGTGCTGCACCTGTTGTCCGAGGCGGAACGGCTGGGGCGCAAGGTGCTGGTATGCCATGTCCTCCGCTATTCTCCGTTCTATGTGAAGGTGCATGAAATCGTCGCCAGCGGAGCCTTGGGCGACGTGGTGACCCTGGACGCCCGAGAGGGCGTCGGCGCCTGGCACCAGGCCCACAGCTATGTGCGCGGCCACTGGGCCGTCACCGGCAAGGCGACCCCCATGCTGGTCGCGAAGAGCTGCCATGATCTCGATATCATCAGCTGGCTCGTCAACCGCCCGTGCCGGCAGGTGCATAGCTTCGGATCCCTCTCACACTTCACCTCTGCCAACGCCCCTGAGGGAGCCCCCGACAATTGCACCGAGGGCTGCCCGGTGGGAGACACCTGCCCTTACAATGCGATGCTGTATGCCAGCCGCCAGCGCGGCTGGCTTCAGTGGGTGATGGACGGCGGGAGAGACGCCTCCGAGGAGGACGTCCGTTCCTGGCTGTCCAGCAGCCCATGGGGGCGGTGCGCCTACCGCTGCGACAATGACGCGGTGGATCACCAGGTGGTCCTCATGGAGTTCGAGGGAGGGGTGACCGGAACGTTTACTATGACGGCGTTCGACAGCGGGCGCAACCTGACGATTTGTGGCACCAAGGCGACATTGCGCGGCGGAGACGAGGTCCGCGCGCAATCGGGCAACGACATCATCGTCCAATACCACACCGGAAACACCGTGCGGTACGGGGTCTCAAATGACGTTGGCGGCTATGATGGGCATGGAGGGGGAGACCCGGGGCTCGTGCATGCCATCGATCGGGAGTTTGCAAAGCCGGCGGCGGAAATGCGCTCCGGCCTCCATGCCTCGGTCGAGAGCCACCTCATCGGCTATGCAGCCGAAGAAGCCCGCCGCACCGGCTCCAGCGTCCGCCTGGCAGATTTCCGGAAGTCCCTGGCAGAATCCTAACTCCGGCGCTGCTCCGCATCGGCAGGGCTCAGGACAAAATCCCTTCAAGAAATGCCGTCGCCCCGTCCCTATTCTCAAGCCCGCAAAATACTCATCCGGGCGGTGTGGATCTTCCTTTTGACTTCCGCGCTGGCCTCGGCCGAAACCCGATGGGCGTGGATGGTCGAGCCCTCGTTCATGGACTACAAGGTCCGCCATCCTGTCGCCGGATCGGAGCGCACCATCCTGGCGCTCGTGCGCCTTCGCGGCGGAGAAATCTCCGGCGCCGAGGGCGGGCGCGAGCGCACACTGGCGATGGCGATGAAGGCGATCTCCCCGGACGCCCAGCGCACCGCGCAGGAAGTCTTCGCCTCGCTCGAACCGCATTTTGTCCGGGATAAAAATGCCGTCATCCAGTATGCCGTCCTCGAGTCCCCCAACCCGCTGACCGCCTCCGCCGTGCTGGCACCGGGTTTTTCCGAGCGCTTTGCCTCGACCCTTGGCCCCGATCTTCTGGTGGCGCTGCCAAACCGCTTTCAGATCCTCGTCTTTTCCCGGCAGGATCAGGCGTTCCAGAAAATGGGCGAGGCCATCATCTCCGGCTACCTCGGGTCGAGCTTTCCAGTCAGCCGGGAAATCTTTTCTCTTGAAGGCGGGAAGCTGCGCTCGATCGGTGTTCTCAAGTAGGAAGGCGGTTCTGCGCGCGTTGGCGGGCGCCCAAATCCGCGCATCAGAATGAGGAGCGCAGGGAGTGCGGCTCGACAAACGGCAAATCAAGGAGCGCGCAGCTTCGCAGCGCACGAGGCAGCCCGCCCTCGGGCTGCTCAAGCAAGGCGGCCGGGGGCGACCGCCCTCCATTCATTGCGCTGACGCACGGATCTGGCGGGCTGATTCGCCCTTGTCAGGGGTCTCGGAGATGCTAGCCTTCTGCCGCACGGAAATGTCTGGGCCCTTCCCCTGTGCAGGAAGCCGCGCCGGGGCAGTGCAATAAATGGAATCTCCAGGCAATTGAACACTGAAACTAAGCTGACGCTGCGCCAGCGTGCGGAGAAGGTTTTTCTCGATCGGACCGCCCGGTCGCACGAGCACCTCGACGCGGTGTCTTCTGAGGATCTCAGGACGATCCTCCACGAGCTGCGGGTGCACCAGATCGAGCTGGAATTGCAGAACGACGAGCTGCGGCGGTCACAGGCGGAGCTGATGTCTTCGCAGGCGCGCTACTTCGATCTCTACGACCTGGCGCCGGTGGGCTATCTCACTATTGGCGTGCCGGGTCTGATCCTGCAGGCCAACCTCACCGCCAGCTCGTTTCTTGGCATCTCCAGGGCGGCCCTGGTGCAGCGCCCGATCTCCAGCGTCATTCTCAAGGAAGATCAGGATGCCTACTACCTGCTCAGGAAAAAGCTCCTTGAGACCGGCGCGCCGCAGGCGTGCGCGCTGCGGATGGTGAAGCCCGAAGGTGCGGAGTTCTGGGCTCAGATGGATGCATCCCTCGGGCTGGATGAACGGGGCCAGCAGGAAATCCGGGTTGTTTTGAGCGATATCACAGCGAGAAAAGCCATGGAGGGCAGGCTGAGCGAATCCCTCGCCGCCGCCGAGTCCGCAACCAGAGCGAAGAGCGAGTTTCTCGCCGTGATGAGCCACGAGCTGCGGAACCCGCTCAACGGCGTGATTGGTTTCGCCGAGCTGCTCACCTTCACCCTGCTCGATGATGAGCAAAAGGGCTATGCCCAGTCCATCAGCTCCAACGGCAAGCTCCTCCTCAGCATCATCAACGACACCCTGGATTTCTCCAGCATAGAAAGGGGCCTCCTGGAGATCGCTGCCGAGCCGATTGCCCTCAGGGAGCTCGTCGAACAGTCCGTCCAATCCTCGCGCCAAGCCGCTGCTTCCAAAGGGCTGCAGTTCCGCTGCGAGATTGGATCCGACGTGCCGGCGCTCATCACTGGCGACGCGCGCCGGATCTCCCAGATCCTGCTCAACCTTCTCGGCAACGCCGTGAAATTCACAGCGGGCGGATCGGTTTCCCTCCGGGTTGCGACATCCTGCCCCGGCGGCTGCCCGGCCCTCGATTTCTCCGTCCAGGATACCGGCCCCGGAATCTCCGCTGATGCGCAAACGCGCCTTTTCCATCTTTTCACGCAAGCCGATGCCTCGATCAATCTGACGTTTGGCGGCACCGGGCTCGGGCTGGCAATCTCGAGGCGCCTCGCGGAAGCGATGGGCGGAACGATCGAGGTCAGCTCAGCTCCGGGCAATGGCAGCACGTTCACCTTCCGCCTTCCTCTCCCCTGAAGAACTCACGGAGAAGCTGCCCGCCTTGCTGGTTTCAGAGGTGGAGATTGATGGGTTTCTGGAGAAAAACGCTTTTGCTGATCCTGTGCCTGGGAGGGTGTGCCCAAGCGTTGGCGAAGGAGCGCGTTCCGATCCCCACGCCCCCGCCGTTTGCGAAGAGCGGAACGGTTTCTGTCTATCTCACCGAGCCTGCAGAAATCCCATTGAGCATCGGAGGTAGGATCGTCGAGCCGCTTTCGTTTCTGATCCGCAAGCCACCTCGCCGCGGGGTGCTGAGCGGTCTGAGTCGCACTGGGCGGACGGAGGCCGTGGTGACCTACACCCCCAATGCGGGCGCCGTGCCAGGCGAGGATTCTTTAACCTTCGCCGCCCAGTCGCCGGATTCGCCGGTCTCGGCCCCGGCCACCGTGCGGATCCGCCTGCTAGAAAAGCCTCCGGTTTTGCTGCATCCGTTGGCGCTCGATTTCGGGACGGTTTATCTGGGCGATGAGTCCGGACAGGAATTGGTTTTGAAGAACGGCGGGGGCGGGCGCGCCGGCGGGCAGATTCAGACGAGCCCTCCGTGGTTCCTCAGCGGGAACTCAACCTTCCATGTGCCTTCCGGTTCCGAGGCCAGGATCCTCCTGGTCTTCCGCCCGACAGAGGAGCGGGCCTTCAGCGACAGGGTCCAACTGGGAAGCGATCCGATGGCGTGCGTCGAGCTGCGGGGGATCGGCGCGGCCCCCCTGACATGGCCGAAAGCGGGCTTGATCTTCTCTCCGGATCAGCGGGCGAAAGGATTTTCTGAAGTCGCATTCGGCAACCAATCGCCGCACGAGCGGACGCTCACATTCGAGTGGCCGGAATTTCTCCATGCCCCACGCGCGATCACCCTCGCCCCCGGAGAATCTGCTTCCGTAAAGGCCGAGGTCTCCGGCCCGATCAAAAACCTGTTTGAAGGGTCCGTGAGGTTCCAATCCGGAAACTTCTCCGGCGAGTTTCCTCTGAAGGTTTATCCCCGGCCCGCGAAGCTGACCGTCACCCCGGAGGAGGTCCTCGACCTTGGGGAAACACAAAAAGGGAAGGAGATTTCAGGGAGGTTTACCGTGAGAAACACCGGGGAGTCGGACGCGCCGATCAGCATTTCCGCACCGGAGGGGATGCGCGTCATCCCCGAT
Organism: Verrucomicrobiia bacterium; assembly: GCA_037127695.1. Taxonomy (GTDB): domain Bacteria; phylum Verrucomicrobiota; class Verrucomicrobiia; order Chthoniobacterales; family Terrimicrobiaceae; genus QYQL01. Next base: position 12,906 of record JBAXXX010000006.1, read on the forward strand.
CCGCAAAACCTAATTTTAGGCGCTGGCGAACAGCGGGTTTTTGAAATCCAGTTCGCCAGCTTCAAGCCCGGATCCCACCGTGGCATCCTGGCCGTCAGAACCCCGTCTGGAGAGCAGGTTCAATTGGCTGTCAGCGCTTCGGTTCGCGAGACCTCCGCCCAGCCGGTGGGAAAATTTTTGAACATGCCCGAGCCCGTCCGTCCGCCGGAGCTGGCAACCGGGAAGGTCCCTCCGGTCCGCGAGGCATCGGCCGTTCGTTCCGGACCGCATGAGATTGAGATCTCGTGGAAGGCGGCCTCTCCGGACACCTCCGGATACAGGATCCAGCGCCGGAAGATTTCTGCTTCCAAGGAGGCCCGGGTCGTTGTCGAATGGCTCGACTGGCCGGCTGCGAAGATCGCAACCTCGGATGGGGCCATACATGCCCGGCTGGAAAATCTTCCGGAAAATTCCCGGTGGGCGATCCGCATCATCAGCCTCGATCCTCAGGGGCTTCCCGGGCCGCCCTCGCCGGCATTTCAAATTTTCACCCAGCCCGGGAACCATCGTTCTGTTCCCCTGTGGGCGTGGATCTTCGTTCTCTCCGCCGCCATAGCCTTCGCGATCCGGCTCGCCATCCAGCGCCGCCGGGCGCTGCTCGCGCACGAGGACGAGCGGCTTGCCCGGATCGAAGGGAAGTGACTGCCGCCCCTCAGACGGTGACCCCGACCGACTCTTTGATCGAGGCGAACGAGAATTCGCGGTTCATCCGTGCGATGAACGACGCGGGAATGCTGGCCGGGCAGACCGCCTCGCAGGCAAAGTAGTTCGAGCAGTTTCCGAAGCCTTCCTTGTCCATCTGGCGCACCATGTTGAGGACGCGGCGGTCGTTCTCCGGCTTCCCTTGCGGAAGAAGTCCAAAATGCGAGACCTTCGCGCTCACAAAAAGCATCGCCGAGCCGTTCGGGCACGCGGCAGCGCAGGCGCCGCAACCGATGCAGGCGGCTGCGTCCATCGCCTGGTCGGCAACAACTTTCGGGATCGGAACCGAATTTGCATCGGGCGCCGAGCCCGCTCGCTCGCTGATGAACCCGCCTGCCTGAATGATCCTGTCGTAGGCCGCGCGGTTGACAACGAGGTCGCGCTCGAGTGGGAACGAATCCGCACGGAACGGCTCGATCGTGATGATCTGGCCATCGCGGAATTTCCGCATGTAGAGCTGGCAGGTTGTGCCGCGGCCGGCACCGTGGGGCACGCCGTTGATCGTGAGCGAGCAGTTCCCGCAGATGCCTTCGCGGCAGTCGGAGTCGAACTGGATCGGCTCGATGCCCTTCTTCGTGAGGTCCTCGTTGACGATGTCTAGCATCTCGAGGAACGATGCCTCGGCCGGGATGTCGTTCGCCTCGTAGTGCTCCAGCTTCCCCGAGCCATCCGGGCTCTTCTGCCGCCAAACTTCCAGGTAGAATTTCATAGGTGAGATTATTTGTAGCTTCGTGTGGAGAGCTTGACCTCCTCGTACACCAGCGGCTCCTTGATCAATGTCGGAGTCTGGCCATCGCCCTCGTATTTCCAGGCGGCCACGTAATCGTATTCGCTGTCATTCCGAAGCGCCTCGCCCTCCGGCGTCTGGTGCTCGGTTCGGAAATGCCCGCCGCACGATTCGTTGCGGCCGAGCGCATCGAGGCACAGGAGCTCGCCGAACTCGAGGAAGTCGGCCACGCGCCCAGCACGCTCGAGCTCCATGTTGATGCCATCCGGCGAGCCGAGAACCTTGAGGTTTTTCCAGAACTCCTCGCGGAGCTTGGGGATTTTGCGAAGCGCCTCCTCGAGGCCCTCCTTATTGCGGGCCATGCCGCACTTGTCCCAAAGAAGCTTCCCGAGCTCGCGGTGGAAGCTGTCCACGCTGCGGGTCCCGTTGATGCCGATGAGCTTGCTGACGCGGGCTTTCACCGATGCGACCGCCTCGGCAAAAGCTGGGGCGGTCGCGTCTGCCTTCTTGCCGAACTGCGATGCCATGTAGCTTCCAAGGGTGTAGGGGATGACAAAATACCCGTCGGCGAGCCCTTGCATGAGGGCGCTGGCCCCGAGCCGGTTCGCCCCGTGGTCGGAGAAATTTGCCTCGCCGAGCACGTGGAGCCCCGGGATGTTGCTCATCAGGTTGTAGTCGACCCAAAGCCCGCCCATCGAGTAGTGCACGGCCGGGTAGATCCGCATCGGGCGCTCGTAAGCGTTTTCGCCGGTGATGTTGTGATACATCTCGAAGAGGTTGCCGTAGCGCTCCTCGATGACGTGCTTTCCGAGGCGCTTGATCGCGTCGGCAAAGTCGAGATAGACGCCGAGCCCGCCCGGGCCAACTCCGCGCCCGTCGTCGCAGACCTCCTTTGCCGATCGCGACGAGATGTCGCGGGGCGCAAGGTTCCCGTAGCTCGGATATTTCCGCTCGAGGTAGTAATCCCGGGCGTCCTCGGGGATATCCTGCGGGGCTTTTCCGCAATCCTCTTTCCTCTTGGGAACCCAGACGCGTCCGTCGTTGCGGAGGGATTCGGACATGAGGGTGAGCTTCGACTGGTAGTCTCCGCTCACCGGGATGCAGGTCGGGTGGATCTGCGTGTAGCACGGGTTCGCGAAGAGAGCGCCGCGCTTGTAGGCGCGGTAGGTCGCCGTGACGTTGCACCCGCGAGCATTTGTCGAGAGATAGAAGACGTTTCCGTAGCCGCCGGTGCAGAGGAGGACGGCATCGCCCGCATGAGACGAGATTTCTCCGGTAGTCATGTCGCGGATAACGATCCCCTTCGCATGGCCGTCCACCAGAACGAGATCCATCATCTCGCTTTTCGAGTGCATGGTCACGTTGCCGAGGGCGATCTGGTGGCTCAGCGCGGAGTAGGCGCCGAGCAGAAGCTGCTGCCCGGTCTGGCCTCGGGCATAAAATGTGCGGGACACCTGCGCACCTCCGAACGATCGGTTGTCGAGAAGGCCGCCGTATTCGCGGGCAAACGGCACCCCCTGCGCGACGCACTGGTCAATGATCAGGTTGCTCACCTCTGCCAGCCGGTGGACATTCGCCTCCCGCGAGCGGAAGTCGCCGCCTTTGATCGTGTCGTAAAACAGCCGGTAAACGCTGTCGCCATCGTTCTGGTAGTTCTTAGCGGCATTGATCCCCCCCTGCGCGGCGATCGAGTGCGCGCGGCGCGGGCTGTCCTGGTAGCAGAAACATTTCACCCGGTAGCCCTGCTCGGCAAGGGTCGCCGCAGCAGAGGCGCCAGCTAGGCCGGAGCCGACAACGATGATCTCAAACTTCCGCTTGTTGGCCGGGTTGACCAGCTTGGCGGTGTTCTTGTAGGACGTCCACTTTTTATCAAGCGGACCAGCGGGTATTTTTGCGTCGAGTGTCATTTGACAATTCCTTTCCCTAAACCGAAGACGAGGATCGAAATCGGGATGGATATAAAGCCGAGATAAAGGAGCCACGCGTAGGCGCGGGTCACGAATTCCAATGCCGGGCGAAGCCGGCGGTTCGTGATCCCGAGGGTTTGAAAGAGGCTTCCGAGCCCGTGGCTCAGGTGCATGGTGAGCAGCGTGAGCCCGACGATGTAGAGGATCGAGACCGGCGCGCTGCGGAAGCCCACCACGACCATGCTGTAAACATCATGCACCATGCGCCCGTCGAGCGGCGCCTCCATCGCCTTGAACGACGGGTTCACGACCTGCACGGTGAAATGTGCGAGGTGGAAGATGAGGAACGCTAGCACGATCAGCCCGCTGAGCCGCATCGTGCGCGCAAAAACTGTCGTGCCCACGGGATCGGACGCGAGGTATTTCTTCGGGCGCGCCGCCTGATTTTCCTTCCAGAGCAGCATGATGAAAAGAACATGCGTCCCTAGGGTGGCCAGCATGAAGAGGCGGATGAGCCACAGGATGGGCCCGAGGCTTTGCAGGTGCTCGGCGTACATGTTCAGCCAGTCCTGGCCGAGGTAAAGAGTGAAGTTCCCCAGCAGGTGCCCGGTCACAAAAAGAACCAGGATGATGGCGGTGAGCGCCACGACAGTCTTTTTTCCGATCGAGGAGAAAAGCCAGAGGAAAATGGGGTGCGGGCCGGAGCGTGATTGAGATGGTGCCGAAATCATGTTCGTGGAAACGCGTATTAGCTCACCTAATGGACCGTGAGTCAAGGGCCGCGTGAAATTTTGTGGGAAAATTATCCCTGGCGATGAGAGTGCCCGCAAAGGGAATCGTTGGCGGCGAGGATTGGTCCTTGCTCTTTTCCCCGGGATTTTGGCAGCTTCACTCCATGAAGAAAATGAAGGTCGGGATCCTTGGGTGCGGAAACATCAGCGGGACCTATGCGGAGGCGGGGAAGAAGTTCCGGAACATGGAGATCGTCGCCTGTGCGGATTTGGATTACCCGAGGGCGCAGGCGCAGGCGGAAAAGTTTGGGATTCCAGCGGCGATGCGGGTCGAGCAGCTTCTTGCCTGCGACGAGATCGAGCTGGTGATCAACCTCACTGTCCCTTCGGTGCACGGGCAGGTTGGGCTCGAGGTTCTGAAAAGCAAGAAGCACCTCTACAACGAAAAGCCGCTGGCTGCCAAGCGGCGCGAGGCCCGCGAGATGCTTGACCTGGCCAGGGAGCTCGGCCTGCGGATCGGGTGCGCGCCGGACACGTTTCTGGGGGCTGGGCTCCAGACCTGCCGGAAGCTGATCGATTCCGGAGCGATCGGCGAGCCGGTGGCCGGCGCCGGGTTCATGCTGAGCCCGGGAGTCGAGGGGTGGCATCCGAACCCGGAATTCTTTTATAAGAAAGGGGGAGGGCCGCTTTTTGACATGGGGCCGTATTATCTGACGGCGCTCACCACGTTGCTCGGGCCGGTCTGCCGGGTGAACGGAGCCGCCCGCATCAGCTTTCCAGACCGCGAGATCAAGAGCCAGCCGCTCGCCGGCAAGAGGATCCCGGTAGAAACTCCGACCCATATCGCGGGGCTGCTGGAGTTCGAGTCCGGCCCGGTGGTGACCTTGGTGACGAGCTTCGACGTCCAGGCGCACGGCATGCCGAACATCGAGATTTACGGCTCCGAGGGCACGCTCTCCGTGCCCGATCCCAATACGTTCGGCGGCCCGGTCCGCATCCGCCGCCAGGGGGAGTCCGAATGGGCCGATCTCCCTCTGGAATTCGGGTATCCGGACAACAGCCGCGGCCTCGGGGTCTCCGAGATGATCGCGTCAGAACAGAACGGGCACGAGCACCGGGCGAATGCCCGAACCGCGTACCATGTGCTCGATATCATGCACTCGATCCTCGATTCTTCCGAGTCGGGCCAGCGCATCGAAATGGTCAGCTCGATGACGCGCCCGCCCCCGATGCCGGACGGGTTCGGAGATGTCGGCTGAGCCGAGCGCCTGGAAAATCGGTTTCCAGCAGGCGAGCCCACCGGAAAAATTGTCGCATGGACTGGCGGAAAGCTCTCAAAATCGCAGAGGATGTCACTGCGGCAACCCTCGCCGAGCTCCCCGAGCCGGTGGATAAAAAAATCCGCGACGTCCCGATCCTCCTGGAAGATCTTCCTTCGGTGGAGGATGTCGCGACCGGCATCGAGCCGGACACGCTCGGATTTTTCGACGAGGACGACTCCGGGCTCGTCCGCATCCGGCTCTGGCTTGGAAATATCCTCGACTATGCCGGCGGGGATCCTGCCATTTTTCGCGAGGAGATCCGCACGACCCTCCTCCATGAAATCGGCCATGTCCTCGGCTGGGACGAGGACGATCTCGAAGCCCGCGGCCTGGACTAGTGTCCTGCCAGACTAATGATTTACAAAGTTAGCGGTCTTTTCGAGAATTCTGTCAGCGCTTGCTGACCAGACAAAGGGCTTTGGTTCGAGGTTGTGAGCGTCGAGGTAATCTCGGATCACCGAGAAGGATCCGGATTTTTCTTTAACTGGGCCGGAGGGAGCGGGGCAGGCAAGCTGGCGGCCTGCAATTTTTTAAACTCCTCGTCCCCGCGCCATGGGGCGAAAAGCTGGGAGGTAAAGATCGCCTCCTTCACCGTCAGCCCACCCTTCTCGATCGCGGTGCGCGCTGCGGAGTAAAAGTTGGTTTTGTTGTTGTTCCTGAACCATGCCCGCGCGAGGAGCATCTGAGCCTCGCCGGCATTCGTCCCGACCTCCGCCAAAAGTTTTGCCGCCGCCAGCTCGCGATCTGGGAGGCCGTTCATCTCGCTGAGCTGAACCGCTTTGAGCAGGAACCCGGGGTCATCATGAAAGAATTCGACGGACGATTTGAGCAGGTCCGATGATCTGTTTGTATCTCCTACGCTGGAGTATAGCTCCAGGAGCTTTTCCGTATTTTCCCGATCGTTTGGGTTCTTGTCGAGCGCGGTGCGGACCTCACGGATTTCTCCGTCGAGCTCCTTGCGCTTCTCGGCGATCGCCCGCAGCCTCCAAAGCGGAAAGTTGTTCATGTCCTCCGCGTTGGCGGGCTCGAGGAGCTTGATGACCCCGTCGAAATCTCCGCGGTCCCACAGCATCTGGCTCAGCGAGTTCAGAGATTCTGGATTTCCGGGGCTGAGGGCCAGCGACTGCCGGTAGGCGATCTCCGCCTCCTTCAGCATTTTCCTGTGGCGGTAGAGGTTCCCTGTCGTTGTCCGCAGCTTCGAGAACGATCGCTTCGCATCGTAATCCTTTGCAAATTCGGGATCTCCCAGCAGCCGCTGGAGATAGGTGCCCCAGAACGCCATGTCCTCGGCGACGGCCTCAGCCGGAATTTCTTTCAGCGGCTCCTTGCAGATCCTGTAGGAAAGCCCGTTCGGCAGCGCGTGGTCATACGACCACGCGAGCGGGAAGCTCTCCTCGACAAAAAACTCGTGGCTCCCCCGGTTCTTCTCCCAGATCAGCCTCGTGACGATGCTGTGAGCAAACGAAGGATCAGGTGGGGTGCCCGCCTTCTGATGCTCTTCGATGTCTTTGCGGATCTCCTCGTCAATCTCCTCTTCGGTCGGAAAAACAAGCGGAGCCTTCGGGTAGGCGTCGGCGCGTCCGAGCCACCGCTCAAACCCGTTCTTCGGCGCGGGCCGATCCGGGCCGTAATGATCGGCTAGGTATTTCCGGTAAAGCGGCTCCCCCACGCCGTTTTGGGTGATGATATAGAGATCCCTCCGGTCGAACCCCGGATCCCGCTTCACTGCGGCAGGCTGCGAGCTTTCTCCAAGAATCATGTAGGTCGGCACAAACCGCCCGGGGTCGGTCCCTCCAAAGACCACGCTTCCCTCCGGCAGATCTTTCAGCATGTCATGGCCGAACTCCCATCCGAACCACCGCCCGCGCTGGCTGCACCCAGCCTCGTTCAAGGCCAGCGGCATCACCGGAAGCGCCAATAGCAGAAACCGGCTCCACGCGAGCCTCGGATACCTGGAAAAAAGCGCCGCGCACCCGAACGCGATCCCCAGCGCCGCCAGGACGGCAAACATGAGGTTCGTATAGGTATGGTAGGGCATCTGCACCCACCACCCGCCCAGATCGATCCCGGCGCCATCGGCGACCGGCTGGAGGATCGCCGCGAGGACAAATCCAAATTCCAGCAGGTAAACCCATGTCCTGGCAGCCACATCCTGCAGGCGCAGGATCACAAGCAGCGCTCCGAAGTAGCCCAGAATTCCGATCGGAGTGAAGCTGCGCCCGAGCTGCAGCCAGAAAAACCCCGCCCATTCCTGCACCCGGGAATAAAGGGATTGGGGAGGCTCACCGGGCGCGGGCACCTCCGGCGGCTTCCCCCCGACCATGCCCATCAGCCGCCCGAGGCTCCGCAGGCTTTGCTGCGAGAGGCTCCCGCCGTATTGCGAGCGGTTGAAAGAAAAGTAAAACCCTTCGGGGGTCCGGGTATATGCCCAGTTCATCGGCGGGTTCGTCGAGGACGCGAAAGGCATGTAGGCATAGGGCAGAAGCCCCAAGGCCACGACAAACGGGAGGTAGGCGACCAGCCGCCACTCGATCCGAAACCTCCGCACAGCAGCCAGCACGAGCAGCCCCAGCATCACGCAATAAAAAAACCGGATCGCCGTTTTGAGCACGGGCGGCTCGGCGGAGAGGATCGCAAACCCGAGGTAGGCGAGAAGCACGGTCAGAAGCGAGGCGACCACAAGGTCCCAAAAGATCTCCCGGCGGACCAGCAGCACCGCCAGGAACGGCAGGGGGCACATCACGACGCTCAGGTGGTGGTTGCTGAAGGAAAGCGTGAGGAGCAAGAACGCCAGCAGCAGCAGGCCAATGGACTCGGGACGGCGCAGCCAAAGGTAGAGCGCCGCCAGGTAAAGCCCGATCACCAGCGCGTGCAGCGTGTAAACCTCCGTGATCGTCGCCTGCGACCACATCGAAAAGCTGAAGGCAAAGAGAAGCCCGCAGACGACCGGGATGATCGTCCCGAGCCCGGGCCACCGCCCAAGCTGCCCGGGCATCAGCCACCGCAGCGTGCTCCGCGCGAGCGCGGTCGCCAGGCCGACCGCCAGCCCGCCGCACACGCTGCTGAACAGGTTGATCTCCCACGCCGCATTCCCGAGAGGAAGCAGCTGAAACAGCCACGCGAGCAGGGTCCAGAGCGGATAGCCGGTCGGATGCGGAACCCCAAAATGCTCGGCCGCCACCAAAAACTCGCCCGAGTCGAGCAAGGTCACGCTCGGCGCAACCGTCCACGCATACACCGCAAAGGAAAACAGCCCGGTAAAAACCCCGGCCATCACGTCGCCCCGGCTCCAGATTTTTTCTTTCATCCGCTCACTGCCAGCTCCGGATATGCTGGAGAATCTTTTTTTTCTCAACCATCGGCCCATGCTACTCAAAATGATGCCGGAAGCCACCGGGAAAAGATCTGGCGCATGGCGGATTTTGGGTCATCGGCCAGGCGGAGCCGGTTTCGGGGCGGCCAGCCGCTGAAACTCCATTTCGTTCCGGATCGGCGCGAAGTAAGAATCCGACAGAAACATCTCCCGGGCAGGCGCCCCTCCCGCATCAATTGCGGCACGCATGGCCTTGTAAAACTCCGGCATGTTGGTGTGGGAGTACCACGAGTGCGCCAAAATAAACTGGTTCGCCGGATTTGCTGGCTCCACCTGCGCAAGCCGGAGCGCTGGGCCGAGCGAGTTCAGCGGCTGGCCGTTGAGCTCGAAGTGCGCGGCGGCAAAACGCAGGAAGTCCGGGTCGTTGGAGAACGATTGAAAGCCGGCGAGAAGATAGTCATTTGCCTGCCGCAGGTTGGAGGTGCCCGCCGTGAGCATGATGAGGGATTTGAGCGAATTTTTGTCGCGGGGATTCCGTTCGACTCGCTTCGTCAGCTTCTCGATTTTTTCCTGGATGGCGCTGCGCTGCACGGCAAGCTGCTGGACAATGTGGAGGCCGGGATTAGCGGGGTCCTCGCGGAGCGCTTTCTCGCAAAAAGCCAGGCTCTCTTGAAACTCTCCGCGATCCCACTGGGTCAACATGAGCGCCTGGACAACGGCCCCATCGCCCGGAAAGAGCTCCAAGGCTTCCTTGTAGGCAAGCTCGGCCTCGCGATCCATTTTCCGGTAGCGGTAGATGTTGCCGATGGTAGAGCGCAGACGGCAGAACGAACGCCTCGCATCGAGGTCGTCCAGAAAGTGGGGATCGTTCAGGAGCCTGTTTTTGTAGTCGTGCCAGAAGGCGAAATCCTGATGAACCGCCTCCTCTGGAATCGCTTCTAGCTTCGTGCGGCTGAGCTTGTAGATCAGCCCGCAGGGGATTGCGTAATCGTAGGTCCAGGTAATCGGGAAGCTCTCTTCGATAAAAAATTCGTGCCGGTCGCGGTTCTTTTCCCAGATCCAATGGAGCACCGCGCTGAAGGGCAGTATTCCCAAATTCCCCTCGAGCGGCCGGCCCGTCTGCGGATCCAGCTGCATGGCAGCTTGGATGGCCGCTTTGATCTCCTCCTCAGTAGGCAGGATGAGCGAGCCCTTGGGATAAATCGTCTCTCGCCCCAGCCACCGCTCGAAGGCGTTCCGCACAGGCTGGCGCGCCTCAGTATATTGGTCGCGGAGATACTTCATGTAATGCGGCTCGCCCAAGGCATTTTGCGTCAGGATATAAAGATCCCTCCGATCAAAATCCGGATCGCGCTTGAATCGTGGCTCCTGCGAGCTTTCTCCAAAAATCATGTATGTCGGCACGAAGCGCCCGGGATCGCTCCCGCCGACCATCACGCTGCCATTGGGAAGATCCTTCAGCATGTCATGTCCGTATTGCCATCCAAACCAATGTCCCCGCTGGCTGCACTCCGCGTAGTTGGCACGAAACGAAACCAGCGGGAGCAAAAGAAGAGCGTAGAAACTGAATTTCAAGCGGGGAGCCCCCTGGCAGATCCAGCTGAAGATGCGAAAAAAGCCCAGCGCGCAGAGAAGCGAAAAGACGAGGTTCGTGTAAGTATGGTAAGGCATCTGCTGCCACCACGCGCTCAGATCGGTGCGCGCCCTGCCGAGAGCCGGCTCGAGGAGGGCGGCCAGCAGAAACGCAGCCTGCAAAAAAAAGATCCATCCCCATCGGCGCCGATCCCACCGGCCCCAGCACGCAAAAATCGACACGAGGTAGGCAACGGCACAAACAGGCGTGAAACTTCGCAGGATCTGCCGGGAAAAGAACACGGCCCAGCCACCAAGGAGCTCCCTCGCCGACGCCTCCTTCGGGGCAAAACGATCTTTGATGGCAGGAGGCTTGAGGTCGCTTTTTGTCGGAACTCCGACCAGCTTCCCGACTGCGCGCAAAGTTTGTTCGGTCAGAGGCCCGCTATACTGGGAGCGGTTGAAGGAGTTGAAAAGACCCGTGAGCTCGCGCGCATACGACCAGTTCATCGGAGGGTTCGTCGAAGAAGCCAGCGGCAGGTAAGCGTAAGGGAGGAGCCCTAGCGCGACCACCAGCGGCAGCGCCAGCAAAAAAAGGATTCCTGCCCTTTTTCTCAAAAACAAATAGCAGATCAAAACTCCCAGAATCACAAAGCCGAGGCGGATCGCGGCCTTGATGACCAAAGGATCCTTCGAAACAACTGCCAACAGCAGATAGAACAGGGACGCCGCCACGCAGGCGGCCACGAGCACATCCCAAAAAATCCGGGGCTTTACGATGAGCACCGCCAAAAATGGCAGCGGCGCGAATGCCAAGGTCAGCTGGTGGTCACAGAAGGCGAGCGTCAGAATAAAAAAGGAAAGCAACAGGAAGCCATCGCGCAGGGGCCGGCGGATCCACGCATACATGCTCGCGAGGAATCCCCCCACCAGCAATGCGTGCAAGGTATAGACCTCGGCGATCACCGCTTGCGACCACATCGAAAAGCTGAAGGTCAATAGCAGCGCCGCAGCGATCGCCGACACGCTCGCCAGCCCGCGGACGGCCGCGCAGGGACATGGAAACATCCATCGCAGGAAGCTTCGTGAAAGCGTGGCGCTCAGCCCCACAGCCATCGCCCCGAGCAGGCTGCTCAGGAGGTTGATTTCCCATGCCGCATTGCCAAAAGGCAACCGGGAAATCAGCCAGGCGAGCATGGTCCAGATCGGATACCCGGTCGGATGCGGCACCCCAAAAAGCTGCCCGGCGACGAGAAACTCCCCCGAGTCCAAAAGCGTGACGCTCGGTGCCACCGTCCAAGCATAGACAGCAAAGCTGGCGAGAAAGCACGCCAGCCCAACCAGCAGGTCGCCCCTATCCGCCAGCGCGGATTCATCCGGGGCATCACCCCTCACGTCCGCGCAGCCGCTCAAGGAAGGGTCGCCTCGAACTGCAGATAGACATTCGAGCTCGTCACCGGGCTCACTTGGTACGTCGGGCAGTTGTAGCCGGCTCCGCCCGGCGCGTTCGTCGTGAAGCTCATGCCGTCGGATTGCCAGTTGGTCATATCGGAAGACCAGAGAGCGCTGGAGACCAGCTCGTTGGGCGTGGTGGATTTCCGGAAGCTGTAGCTCAGCGAGCCAAAATTGGCGGCGAGGGTTCCTGCGTTGGTATTCGCCGTGTAGGCTGCGGTTTGGGCCCCGTCCGCATCAGGCACCATCGGATCCCTTGCTTGAAAGTATTCCTGCAGGTTCGAGGCCCCATCTTTATCATGGTCGCTTTCCGGAAAATCCTCCGGCGACGTCGTATAGTACTGGGAAATCCATGTCGTGTAGTTGTTCGTGCCCCCGGTCAGGGCACCCTGCGAGGGGGTGAATGCGAAGGCCGGGCTGTAGGTGAATGGTATCTGGAATGATGGCGTCGCCAGGTTTGTCGAGATAACAAAATTGCCGCTCGACCCCGATTGGAAGGCAGTTGGAACCGGGTAAGAATTCCCATGAATCGCAACATTCGTCACCGAAGCCGTGGTGGCGCTGTTTGTATTGATGACAAATGTCAGCCAGTCAAAAAAGACAGGGCTCGAGTTCGTATCATAAACGGCAATGGGCAGCTGGTTGGTGCCCGGATTGGCCATGAAGTCGACACTAGTCGCTCCCGATGTGCCATTGCCATTGCATCCGGGATATGTCGTTCCGTTAAAGTAAACCGAATCAACCCGCTGAAACGGATCGCTCAGAGGCGAAATGGAAAGCCGGACGGCGATCGTTCCGTTGTTGGTAGCCGTGGTCGGCGTGCCGAGCGTGCTCGTGCTCACCGGGCGATAGGAGCTGGAGACCAGGTTGCTATTGGCTGCGTTCGTCGCCTGGGCCTGAACGATAAACGTGTAGGGCTGGCCCGCGGTGAGGCTCGGAACCGTGTAGCTGGTGGCGGAAGGAATCGTCACCGGAGCGACGTTCAGCGGACGGACGGTGCTGATCATATACTGAGAGGCACCCGAGACGGCCGGCCAGTTGAGCGTGATCGAGCTGGTCGTAATGTTCGAGGTGGTGACCTGTGGCGCCGCGAGCCGGGAGTCGGGAAGGAGGGTGATCCGCAATGTTTGCCCCTTGCAGGGAGCGATCAGGACGCTCGGAGTGAACCGCTCGGCATACGTGTATCCGTAGCCATCCGTGTTGGCATAAAGTATGGACGCAAAAAGATTGTAATTGCCGTCGTTGGTCGCGCGGGCCAGCGCAAACGGCCCCGGCGCAGGAGGCACAAATGGCTTCGTGATATACCAGTTTTCCGAATTGGTCGAAGTCCCCCCCCAATATCCAGCGGTGATTGCCGTTTGCACATCGCCCAGCATCCACGACTCCACAGCATTAGGCGAAGGGTTCAGGACGCCGTTTTTGTAAAAGTTGGATGGCGCGCTAGGGGCCTCAAAGATCGTGAAGGTCGCGCCTGCATAGGGAATCTTCCATTCGAGGGTGTCGGTATATTGGGATTTCCCGATTCCAAAAAGGCTGGAGTTCAGGTTGGCCGGGACCGATCCGCCATACTCCATCTTGATCTTCCAGCCTGCGGAGCTTGTGTCCGAGTAGGTGGACATCGTCACGTTATAGCCGGCATACCAGTAGGTCCCCTGCGGCGCGGCCCCGTTAAGCTGGAAGGGCGTGTTCGTCAGCGAATTCAAATAGTAGGAAAGACTTGGGTACGGGTAGGTCCCGGCTGCGGCGGTGGCATACAGACTGTACGGGTTGATGACTCGCGCAAAATTGGTGTAGGACTGGCCGGTCGGGAGGTCGGCTCCTGTCCATCGGGGATAGAGGCTGGTAGGAAAGACGACCTGGTTGGTCCCCGTGCTGGTCTGGGTGCTGTTGTTGCCGTTGAACCCGTAGACGGCTGCGCTCAGCTTGAGGGCCTGAAAAGCCGCGACCAAGTCTTTCGTCGGGAGGAGGACGGAGCTGGAGTTGATGAGCGCCCGGGAATTTGTGTTTGTGGAATCATACCAGTCGAGCTGCACCGGCATCCCAAACTTGTTCACGTACGTCATGTCCGCCGCCGAGGGCGTCGTGCTGTCTGTGGAATTTGTCGGCATGAACGACATCTCGACATATTCAAAGCGGTTCGGAGAATATCCCAGATAGCCGGTCGTCGGGTTGGCGCTTGGCGTGTTATTCGCGTTGTTGTAGTTGTTGTAAGGCGTGCCGCCGAATTGGAAATAGATCTGCCCGGACTGCACATAGCTGACATACATCGGATAGACGGTGTTCGCATTTCCAGATGTCGGCGATACGACCGTATAGGTGGAGCCGGCCGGGTTGTCTGATGCCAGCGTGGTGAGCGGAACGTTAGTTCCCGAGCCATATACTTGATCCGTCGATGTAAATGCATTCGTCGGCAGAACGGCCGCATTAGTAATACTGGCTGGCTTTTCTGTCGTCTTCCCGGTAAATTGAAATAGGATCTGGCTGTCGGGAATCCCGGTATCGTTCACGACCTCCAGCAGGATCCCGTTTGTCTGCTGGGCGTGAAGCTGAAGGGCCACCGCCGCAAGCAAGCCGGCCGTAAAGGCAAGGATGCCGCCATGGTTTCTCAGAGCTCTGGTTTTCATAGGAAATGATACTTTCTCAGCCTCGGGATTTTAGTTTTTTTGCTGCAGCCAACCGGTTCAGCCGCCGGAGGCGGCTGCCAAAAAGACCGGCCGCTGCCAAACTCATAGCCATCAGCGCCCATGTCGTAGGCTCGGGGATGACAGAAAGTGTGCCGTTGGTCAGGAATTGCGAAACATCCCAGGTTAGGCCTCCTGAAAGCCAAACTGAGGGATCCGGAAGAACGTAAGTTGCCGTCGGGTCAAATCCCCCGTTGGCAAGAAAGTGAAAGGTGTCACCGTAGTTTCCAGCGTATGCTCCATTGATCACAATGCTGATCGTCGCATTCGCCGTGAGTCCCAGAGCTGTCGTCCCTCCGAATTTCCCGTAGTCAGATGTCCCTGAACCAATTCCAAATGTAATCTGCGAGTCGGGGTTGAAATGGACTGCAGCTCCATTGATGTCCACCTGATATTGCTGCAGGTCGACGAGCCCGCCGAAGTTGATGTATCCGTTCCACGCGCTATTTGCGCCCACGGTGATCGGCACGTTAATAGTAGGAATCCCGCCTCCGGCCGTAGCATTGCCGCCAGGCACGACGTTGGTGATATTCCCGTTCACTTGCAGCGAACCAACCAAAGGATCAATCGTGAAGCCGTTAGTCGTTAGGTTAAAACTGAGAGCTCCGACTTCCGTTATTACAACACCATCAACGAGGGTCTGATTCCCAGCAGGGGTGCCGGCAAAGCTTGCAGTCTGGTTCCCATCAGGAGCAGCACCACCAACCCAATTGCCTGGATCGCTCCAGAAACCGTTTTCAATAGAGTTGTTCCAAACCACCTGGCTGAATCCGGTCGCAAGGAAAAAGAAGAAGCAAAAGCCAATGGCAATTTTAGATTTCATGGTGTTGACAGGTGGAGGAGTGAGCGCAAACAGAGAGGGCTTTTCAAAGCGCATAAGGCAGATTCGGAATGTGCGGGTATGGTATCGGCGCGTTGCTCCGCTTCAGCAATAAAACGGGTGCACCTGCGGGAATCATGACGCTATTCTGGCTCGGACCAGTGCTCGATTGCACCCAATTGGCACCGTAAAGGTAATAGCTAACCCACCGCCCCGTCCCGGCATTGAACAGAGAAAGAACATCTGCAGTTCCGATCGTGGGAGTTGGCGTCCACGGAGAAATCGTATTCAGCTGCCCGAGGGTGAGATTCACAGGCAAGCGTGTGCCGGTGTAGAATCCGACGTTGGCGAGCACTTTCGTAAGAGGCTGGGTTGTTGGCACGCATCCGGTCACTCCGCCCAACGACTCGACACGACCGGCCTGTCGTTGGATGCATACCACAGCCTCCGGATACAGCACCACTCCGTTCGAGGAAATCAGCGTGCTTCCGCCTACCCTCTGCCATCGGTTGACTCCCCCCGTCGTGTTGAAAAAATACTGATCAAATTTGGCCGTCGATCGGTTGTAGATCGAGACCGTATCCGCCGCCGTGCTGGTGGCCCCGCCGGCGACGATCGAGAGCCCTGCGGGCGTGCTTCCGAAGAAGCTCGCAAGGGTGTCGCCCGGAAACACCTGCACCTGGTCGGCTGCGGCCACCGAAAACGACGCGGTGTTCAGGGGGGTCGATTTGATCGTGTTGTCGGTGATATCGACCGTGAGAGAATTGGCCGTATTGCCTTTGATCAGCATCGAACGCCCCGCCTGCTGCCCGCTCAGGATCAATGCAAAATAAGGCGAACCAGCCTGGGCCAGATTGAGCGAGGTGAAGGGAGCTCCCTCAAATGTGAGCGTGTTGGTCGTGGCGTTGCTCGTCGAGGACGCTAAGGGGCCGCTGTAAATCGGCTCGGAAGTGAGGGGGATCGAGATGTACTGTGTCGCGCTAGAGGCGGTCGCAGGGAATCGATACGTGACCAGCCCCAACGGGTTCGATGTCGCCACCTGGCCAGCGGCAGCGGCAGCGGTTGCCAGCAAAATTGCAATAAACAGTTTCATAAGCAAGCCCTCAACTTTGATATATGTCAAATATTCCTGAAATCCTATGACTATTATTTTATTTTAAACAAGCATTCGAGAGATGGCAAGAAAAAAGGCAGAAAAGCAAACTGAACCGTAGACGCCGCACGGGTCGGGCCTGGGCATTTTTAGCCCCCCTCCCGCCGGTCGCCGAACCATGCGGCGCGCCAGGAGGAAGGAAGCAGGCGCATCAGCCCGAAGAGGGCGAGCCCCGCGCCCCAGCTCGCCAGGCAGGCCGTCATAAAGAACCCGTAATACCATGGCGGAGAAAACCGGAAGGTGACATCTCCCGGACGCTGCACCTGGACGGAGATCAGCGCGCCGACCGCAGGCAAAACCGGAAGCTCCGCGTTTCCCTGAAAGGCCTTCCAGTCCGGGTGGTAGGCCTCCGTCGCCACCAGAAGCCCCGGGCAGTCGCCGGCTTCCAACCAGGCCACCGTAAAGGAATGGTAGCTGGTATTTCGCGGGGATTTGAGGGACAGCTTCTTGACATCGACGACTTTCTCGAGCTCGGCGCGCCCGGGGATGTCCGGCTCCCCCTGCACGTCCACCCGCCCGCTGACGGGGTCTTGCGCGCCCTCAACCGCGATCAGCCCGCGCCGTCCGAGCAAGAGGACCGCCCCTGGGTTCTTGAAGATATCCGGCCCGGCGCCGATCACGTCCTTGGCTGCATAGGCAGGGTAAAGGCTCGAGGCATTCTCCAAAACCGTAAAGCCCTCGTTCTCGAAAACCGTAGGGAACAGGTCCTTGAATTTGTCCTGATACTCTTTCGGCGTATCCGGGTCGAGGCGGTCGATCAGCACATAAGAAATTCCATAGAGGTCAAAATACGCTTTCGCCGTTTCGGACGAGAGCATCGAGCCCGCCTCCATGTAGCGGATCCCCCGGAGCTGAAAATGCCGGAGGAGGGCCTCGCTGGCCAGCGCGCGGCCGGAATCACGAGGCGTCGAGAGGTAAAAATACCGCCCGGAAAGCGCCTGAACCCTGCCCGCCAGAGGGGATTTTGAAAGGAATCCCTGCGCCTCCTCATAGTCTTGAAATGTCTTCGCCGGAAGGCCCGGCCGGAAGAATGCGCGGTGGAGGAACGAGACGTCCAGGGCCAGGAGGCCGAGTACTACGGCCGCAGCGGCCGCCCGCTGCCACCCCGCCAGCGGGATCCGGGCAAGAAGCGACCACCCGGCTCCCGCTGCAAGAGCGGCGCTGAGCGAACCGAACGCCGTCCATACCGCGCTCGGCGCACGGATGTCCCGATACCCGGGGAACCATTCCAAAATCCGGAATCCGGGCACAAAATAGAAGACGGCCATCGTGAAAATCGCGAGGGCCAGCCGGACCTTCCCTTGCCCCCAAATCAGATAAATCAGCAGCCCTTGGGCCACGAATACCACCCAGACAAGCGAGATCGAAAAATCCGGGCATCCCCCGGATCCGGCCAGATAGAGAAAATGGCTTTCGACAATCGACCTCGGCCCCGAAGCCAGCCACGTCGCCAATACCAGAAGGGCCGCAAACGCCCGCAGCGCCTTCCAGGCGGGCAGCCGAGACCACCCGGCGCGGGACCACCCGAGATAGAGCGGCAGAAAAATCCCCGCCAGCACGACCGCCCCCAAGTAAAACTCAATGGAAACGTGGCGGGGTGCCGCCAGGGAAGGAATTGCCGTCCCCCGGGTAAGCAGGTTCCCCCAGTCCACCCATGCGATCGCCGAGAAAAACGAGTAGTTTTGCTGCCAGCCAGCAAATGGCTCCAGCTCGAAGATCGCCAGGAAGCGGGATTCCCGGAGGACAGGGATCAGAGGAAACACGGCGAGCGGGATGGTCAGCGCCGCCCCGCGCACGCACCCCCACCACAGGTTTCTTCTAGCATCCGGCCCGGCCGAAAAAAACCTCCAGACAAAAAATGCCCCTCCCGCCGGAAGGAAAAGCAGGAAGATCTTGAAGTAGCACATCACCATTGCCGCCACGCTCAAAGCCAGCAGCATCGAGCTTCTCCAGGCAAGCCGATCCTCACAACGAACCATCCCGAGAAGGATGAGCGGCGCGAAAACCATGCAGGCGGCGGTCGTCAGGTGCTCCAGCATCGCGATGCGCAGCACAAACTGGGCGCAGGTCACGTAAAGCACCGCTGTGAACGCCGCGGTCCAGCCGCAGAGCATCAGCCGACGCGAAAAGGCATACGCCGCCAGCCCGCCGCAGAAAATCGTCAGCAGCCCAAAAACCTTAAAAGCCCCAAGGGCTGGAACCCACAGGCTCAGCACCCACACGAGGCTCAGGAGCCCCGCTACCGGCAGGAGGCTGACGCTAAAAAGCGCCTGGCTGTGGCCGAACAGGTAATTCGGAGTCCACCATGGCCAGCCGCCAACCGACCGGGCCGCCCAAAAAAAATCGAGCCCCCGGACCGTGCCGCCATTCATCTCCTCGAACGATGGCGTCTGCCTGAGCCATCCCCAGCCAAGAGCGCAGCAAAACGCCACCAAAAGCCAGATCAGAGAGAAGAGAGCGGGTCTGCGGATCATAGGAAATGCGTTCTAGCGTCCGGGAGATGAGAAATTGATCCGTTCCTTTTCCACCACCAGCGGCCGCCGGAGAACCTGGGTGTGGATCGCTCCGATGTATTCCCCCAGAATGCCGATAAAAAAAAGCTGGACCGAGGAAAACAGGAACAGCCCGATCACCACCGGCGCGATGCCCGCGGAAAAATCGTTCCAGAACATCAGCTTGTAGATCAAGTAGCCCACCGCCACAAAAAGGCTGAAAAAAGACATCGCGAATCCCAGCATCGTGGCCAGCCGGAGCGGAACCTTGGAGTGGCTGGTGATCCCGAGCATCGCCAGGTCGTAGAGGGTGTAGAAGTTGTTGGATGTGATGCCCTGCTTTCGCGCGGGCTGAAGGTAGCTCACTTTCTTCACGGAGGCTCCCATCTCCGAAATCATCCCGCGAAAATACGGATAGGGATCCTGGCAGTCGCGGCAGTATTTGATGATGGCTCTGTCGTAGAGCCCGAAGCCCGTAAAGTTCTGGATGATTTCGATGTCGGCAAGGCGATAGACGAGCCGATAATAAAAACGGCGGATGAAAAATAATACGGGGGATTCCTCGCTGGCCTCCTTGACAGCTACCACCGCCTGCCCGCCCTTCTCCCAGAGTTCGAGAAATTGCGCGATCATCTCCGGAGGATCCTGCAGGTCCGAACAAATCAGAACCACCGCGTCGCTGTCGGTCTGCAGCATCGCGTGGTAACCGGATCGGATATGCCCGAAATTTCTTCTGTTCAGGATAACCTTCAGGCGGCTTTCTTTTTCAGCGAGGCGACGGAGCAGGGACGGGGTGCTGTCGGAGGAGGCGTTGTCAATGACAAGGAGCTCCCAGTCGTAGCGCGGGTTCGCATCCATCACCGCGACCACGCGGGAGAAAAATTCTTCGATGTTGCCGGCCTCGTTGAATGCGCCTGAAACGATCGAGATTTTTCTCCTCCAGGAGATACCTTCAGATCCCTCGATCATAAATCAGCTGTTTCAGTTCCGGATCGTATGCATACGGGGTATCGAGTTGGTCGATGAGGAGGGGCGCATCCTTTTTGACATCGCGGAGCAGCACCTGCCCCCGCATCACCTCGCGGCACGAAAGCTGGCCCTTCTGGAGAGGGACGGCGAGGTAGAGGTCCGCTTCAAAAATCGCCTGCCCCGCTTTGAGCTCGCGCCGGGCGTAAACCCCGCGCACCAGGCCGTCGAGGTAGCGGATCTCCTCGGGCGGAGGAGTTCTTTTCACGGTCCCTGGGTGGCCGCACATCGCCTTGACCCGCCGGAATGCTTTGAACCACGTGTCGACCTGGGCTGGGAGCGAACAGTAGGCGGGGATGTCGTGCCCGTCCCCCTCGATGTCGATGTGGCGCTCAAACGTTCTGGCACCTTTCGCGTAGGCGATCGCCATGCTGGTCTCCCAATCATGGTATTCGTGGGTGGAAAACCCGATCGTGTTGTTCGGGTAGCGCTGCCTCAGGAAATCGATCTGGTTCATCTGGAGGTCGCGATCCTCAGTGGGATACATCGACACGCAATGGTTCAACGCCAGCGGGGTGTTCCGGTTCGAAAAGAAGGTGACGAGATCGTCGGTGTCCTTGACCGAGGAACCTCCCGACGATGCGATCACCGGCTTTTTCGTCTGGGCGATCTTTTCGATCAGAAACCAGTCATTGATGTCCGAGCTGGCCAGCTTGATGAGCGGAATTTCGAGCTCGTCACACAACTCGACGGAAGCCTCGTCAAACGGGGTGGCGCTGGGAATGCAGCTTGCGTCTCGGATCGCATGAACAAGCGTTTGTATGTCTTGCTTCGACAGCTTGGTATCGAGGGTTTTCTTGATGTATCGAATATCGGTGCGCCCTAAAAAATCCGGATGAATGAAGCGGTCCACATCGCGGAGCTGGACCTTGATCGTGGCCCGGACATTGTTGAAGCGGACGATTTTTGAGAACGCGGTGATGATCCGCAACCCCCGGTCGAGATTTCCCCGGTGGTTGTTTGCCATCTCTAGGACAAACAATTCCTCAAAAAAGTCTCGCTGAATCATGCGCGGGCGACCCTAGCAGATATTTGTTGAGATCAGCAAACCTTTCGAGACGGAATTCGCACAAATCTGCTGCACTGCCGTATCCGTAGGCTGCTGCGATGAACCGGAATCCGCAGGCGGCGGCCGACTCGCAATCATCTGCCCCATCGCCGACCATAACGGTTCGCAAGGGATCGAGCGGGATGGCCTGCAGGAGAAAGCGTGCCGAGTCTTGTTTGCAAGCGAACGGGGGGTGTGAGGAATCGAGGCTGATCACGGCTTGAAACAACGGCAGCCACCCAAGCTTTTCGAGAATCAACGTGGCCGTGCGCGATGGCTTGTTGGTCAGCACAAAGAGGCGGTGGCCCGCATTGCGGAGGAGCGGCAGGGTTTCCGCCACGCCCTCGAAGGGAAGCGTTTGCTGCCAGCCAGAGCGCTGGTAGCGGCGCCGGAATTCCACGACCAGACGGCTGATTGTGGCGGAATCCTGGTCCGGCCACATGGCGGCCAGCATCGCTGGCAGCGGCGCGCCGATAAATTTTCTTAACGGCGGGATATCGCATCCCGGGAGCACTTCATTGCACGCGGAACGGAGGGAGGAATCGATTCCCGGGAGGGAGTCTACAAGCGTTCCGTCGAGATCAAAAATGATGTTTCTCACCGGGAAGATGTCGGCCTCGTGAGGCGGGCTCCATGGCAACGCTCCTGCGTGAGGTTCGCAAGGATGTCTTTGCGCTGCTTGTCGATGTTGTCCGGAACAATCTGCAGGTAATAGCAATTCCCGCACGCGGGGTTCTCCTTTCTCCGCCCCTCGAGCATCATTTTACGGAACTCGAACATCTCGTCGCCTTCCCAGATTTGCCGCATGGATTGCCGGGAGGCATCGCCGACGACGGTTTTGTGCGCCCAGTCGTTGCCGCAGAGGGAGACGGCTCCGTTCCAATTGACCGCCATCACGTAGAACGGATAGGCGCAGACGACCTTGGGGACCAGCGGGAGCCCATCATACGTGTTCGGGCGGGTGCCGAGCGTGAAGTCCTTGAGGTCCGAATGGGACCAGCCCATCAGCTTCTCGATCCCGATGTAATCGCAGATCGGCTGAAAGTCGTGGTGGAACTTCTCCACCTCCTCTGCGGTGAGGCCGGCGTCGGCGATCTTGATGTAGATTCGGCAGCCCCTTCTCCGCGCGTAAAGGTCCGCAATGTTTTCAACCAGCTTCCCGTAGTCGATGCTCACGTCAGCAATTGTCTGATAGGCATGGGCGGAGACGCCTTCGACAGAGATGTGCACCATGTCCAGCCCGGCGGAAACGATCTCTTCATTGAAGGAGGGCGAGAGCATCGAGCCGTTCGTTTTTGTCCAGATCCGTTCCGCCACCCCGGAGGCTTTGGCATAGCGGACCATCTCGGAAAAGGCGCGGTTGATGGTCGGTTCTCCGTCCTTATATAGGCTCAGGAGCTTGATCCTGTTGGGAAACGCCCCGAGATCGCCGATGATTTTCTTGAAGAGGTCGATGCCCATCGAGCCGCTCGGCCGACCAACTTTTCTCAGGAGATCTTTATCGGCGGTGGGGCAAAACCGGCAGCGGAAATTGCAGAGGTTGCTTGGCTCGATATAGACCACATAGGGAGCCGGGAGCGGGATAACATCTGGGAGGCATTGGCGCTCCTCGCATCGGAGGTCCTTCGGCTGTATGCGCTGTCCTCCACTTGCGGCGGATTGGGTCTTCATGGTAGGGGGCGCCTCTATCTTCCCAGCCAGCCTCCGTCGATAACAAGAACCTGGCCGTGCATGTGCCTGCTCGCATCGCTGGCAAGAAAAAGCAGCGGACCGTCGAGGTCGTCAGGCCGCCCGAACCTTCCGGAAGGAATTCTCCCCAGGAGCGAGCGGGATTTTTCCTCATCCCGCAGGACGGTCGAGGCCATGTCCGTTTCGAACAGCCCGGGCGCAATGGCGTTGACGTTGATCCCAGAGGACGCCCACTCGTTGGCCATGCATTTTGTCATGCCGACCAGAGCATGTTTGACGGTGGAATACCCAAGAATGTTGCGCGCGCCCTGAAAGCTGCTGATCGAGGCGATATGGATGATTTTTCCGCCCCCAGACTTCATCATCGCGCGGGCTGCCTGCTGTGAGAGGTCAAGCGTGGCTGTCAGCATGAGGTCAACGTCCGACTGCCACACGGATGCGGGGTAATCGATTGCGCTCAGACACTGCTGGGCACCGGCGTTGTTGACCAGGATGTCCAGCTTTCCAAAATGAGCGATCGCCCGCGAAACGAGCCCTTCCCTCATGCTGGGCTCCAGAAGATTGCAGGGCTCATATCTGCAATCCGCACCAGCCTCGCGCATTTCCTCAACGAGGGCATCGGCCTCGAGGGATTTGGCGACGGCGAAAACCTTGGCGCCCGCCCGCCCGAGTGCCAGCGACATGGCTCTTCCCAAACCGCGACGGGCTCCCGTCACGATCGCGACTTTTCCGGAAACGCTGAATAGCTCATCCATGGGATAAAATTGTTTTTGCAGTGAAAGGAACGCCTCGGAGCCGGACTATAGGCTCCCCGCAGCACAGATTTCCAGAAAATGCTCCGGCCATGTTCCGGCTCGGGCTCTCCCTTCAGTTGTCATCCACAAGCGGAACGATCATGTTCTCGCGCAGCTCCTCCCGGCTGAGAAACGGGGCCATGTCTTCTAGCGGGGAGGAAACCATGCGTCCGTCGGGCAGGCGGCGGGAGGTCAGCTTGGGCTCGAATGTCTGGTTGCGATCCAGCATCACCTCGCAAACCTCCGGCTCCGGGGATGCCAGCATGCGGCGGAGGGAATCCGCGAAGTCCGGCCCCTCGAGCCGGCTCGCGTTCAGACCATATGCCTGCGCGAGCTTGACGGGATCCGGAAACGAGACCCCGCTCTCCGGTGCCGCTCCGACCTCGAGGCCGAAAAAGCTCGCCTGCGTTTGCCGGATCGAAAGATATCCGCCGTTGTTGAGCACGAAAAGTTTGATCGGCCAACGGTGGTGCGCCACCGTCTGCAGCTCCTGGATATTCATCTGCAGGCTGCCGTCGCCGGCGAGGCAGATCACCCGCTTCCCGCCGCGCGCAACCGCCGCGCCGATGGCCGCGGGCAGGTCATACCCCATCGAGGCGGACCCGGAATTGGAAAAGATTTGCTGGCCGCGCTGGATGTCTGCGCACTGGAAAGTGACGATGGTGGCGGTGGCATCGCCGCATGCGATCACGTCGTCCGCGGCGAGTTCGCGCCAGAGCACATGGGCGAAGTGATACGGGTTGATCTCCGGCCCTCGGGAGATTTTCGTTTCCGGCTGAAACACGGGATACCGCTCCCGGCGCTGGCGGCACCAGGCCAGCCACTCGCCATGGGACGGCGAAGGCACATGGCCGGCGAGCTGCCGATCCAACTCCTCAAGAAAAAGGCGCGCGTCGCTGCACACCGGCAGGTCGATTTTTACCATCGGCTTCTCCAATTCCGCGCGGTCCACATCGACCTGGATCTTTTCGGCATGGCGGGCGAAGGAGGACCAGTTGTAGCTTACTTGCCGGACGTTCAGGCGCGATCCGAGGACAAGAACCAGGTCGCTGTTCTGGACGGTGAAGTTGCCGGGGCGGTCGCCGATGCTCCCGGGGCGGCCGCAGAAAAACGGGCTCGACGACGCGATGATGTCGTGGGTCCACGCCGTCGTGATCGGAATGCCGAGCTTTTCAATGACGCTCTGAAAAACGTCCGCCGCGCCCGCGATGCGGACACCGCTGCCGGCCAACATCACCGGCCGGCTCGCCGCAGAGATTTTCGCGATGATGCTCCGGCAGATTTCCGGCAAACGCGCCTCGTCGGACTTCCGCGCATCCTCGGCGGGGTCGTATGCGCGAAGATGGGCGGGATCGATCGAAGCTGCCTGCACGTCCACGGGAAGATCAATCCAGCAGGGGCCCGGCCGCCCGGTGGCCGCGAGATAAAGCGCCCGCTCCAAGTGGTAGCGGATCGACTCCGGCTCGGTGACCATCACCGCATATTTCGTCATGTGCCGAACCATGGCGACGATGTCGATTTCCTGGTCGCCGAGCTGCCGCAGTTTTCCCGTAAGCCCGTAGGTGCGCAGGCAGGTTTCGCGTTTCACCTGCCCGGAGAGGACAAGCAGGGGAATCGAATCGGTAAAGGCTCCGAACACCCCGTTGAGGGCGTTGACCGCCCCGGGCCCGGTCGTGACATTCACGACGCCGATCCGGCCGGTGATGCGAGCGTACCCCTCGGCCGCCATCGCGCTGGCCTGCTCATGGTGGTTGCAGATATATTGAACGCGCGGCTCACGTCCGATGGCGTCGTTCAGATGCATGGCCCCTCCGCCCGTGACCATAAAGATGTGACCCACCCCACGGGCGGCAAGAGTTCGGATGACGTAATCGGCGACGCGGATTGTGCTCATTTTGGAGAAACGGTTGGAAACTTTTGGGCGGAGAACCGGATGGTTTTTTCGATGGCCTCGTTCAAACCGGTCCATGCGCGAAGGCCGAGCTCGGCGTGCGCGCGGCCTGCCCGGGGAACATAGACTGGCGGTGCGGTGCCTGGCATGGCCTCCCCCTCGATGATCTGCTGCGCGCCAAACAGGCGGGCGATCGTGCTGGCGAGATCGCCGATGCAAACGGCTTCTTCGGACCCGACATTGAACGCGCATCCCGGACGACCCACGAGCAGGATGGTCCAAAGCCAGGCGGCCATATCCGCAGCATAGAGGTAGGATCGGACTGCGGCACCATCGCCTCTGACTGCGATCGGGCGGCCGGCCAATCCATCCCCGATGAAATTCCCAACCGCGAAGTTCGCGTCGAGCGGGAGGCGCGGGCCGACGAAGGAAAAT
Organism: Verrucomicrobiia bacterium; assembly: GCA_037127695.1. Taxonomy (GTDB): domain Bacteria; phylum Verrucomicrobiota; class Verrucomicrobiia; order Chthoniobacterales; family Terrimicrobiaceae; genus QYQL01. The sequence continues at coordinate 38,700 of JBAXXX010000006.1, forward strand.
CCACGGGCGACTTTCACCGCAGCGCCATAACTTTTCCATGCTGCGAAGCATTGTTCTTCGACTTTTCTGCGGATTTGTCCGTAGGTCAGCGGGGCATCGAGTGAAACAAGCGGATCGCCTTCCGAATAAGAAGCGGACGGGTCTTGGGGCTGATAGACCGCACCTGTGCTGCAAAGAAGGAAGGCCCGGGGATTTTTTTGAACGGCGATGTCGAGCAGGCGCTGAGTTGCCGATTGAAAAAAGGCATCCATTTCCGGCAGCGCGGAGCTGGCGCCCGGAACAAGCGAGTGGATGATGAAATCCACCGCTCCCTCAGGAACCGGCATGGCGGCCGCGTCGGATTCCAGGATTTCCACCCGGGGGTCGGAAGCGAGGTGGGGGAGGCGCTCCGAAAAGCGCCTGGCATTTCTGGTCGACGCGATCGCCCGGAGTGGAAGATTCAACCGAGTTCCCGCATCAAGGAACGATTCCAGCATCCAGCTCCCGAAAAATCCAGATGCTCCGGTGAAGAGAACGCGCTTTCCCTCCAGGTGACTCCAGCATCTGCCTACATGGCAGACCACATCCTCGAGGTCATCCGGGGGAAGCCGACTGTTCATGGCGGTCATCTGCCGGGAGGCGGCTCGATGAGGACCCGCAGGCGGAGGCTTTGAAAATCGCCAAGATTCAGGGTGTAAAGTCCTAATAAGGATTCATCGGGCGTCCCGGTCGGCCCGGACGGCGGCCGCGATGCGTTCAGGCGGGATCGGAGTGACATCCAGCATCGTGAAGCCGGCCTTTCGCCGGAGCTTCACAACCGGAACCTCGGCGAGTTTCAGCAGGCGGAATGAGATGACTTCGCCGCTCTGGTTCTCTTTGACAAGGACATCGCCTGGCTGGAACGGGAGGGGAAATACCCCCCGCCTCCGGGCGTCGAGTGTGGTCACGCTTTCCATGGTGGGAACTTCCCACAAAACCATGCATTTGCAACAGAAATCACCGCGACTTCGGCGGTCAAGCGGCTACAGAAATGGTGCCAAAAGGGGGATCGTTTGTCGTTTGTTTCTCCGGTAGATGAGAAAGTCACGATCCAGCGTGAGCACGGCGCTGGCCGGGTGCATTTCGCTCATTCTCACGAGGCAGACATCGGCCAGCGAGGCCGGAAGGTCCCGGTATTGGTGAAGCAATCGTCGCAGGGAGGGAACCTCGCCTGGCAGATCAAAACTGCAGAGCAGTATGCCGCGTTCGACCATCGCGAGAACCCAATCCGGGTTCAACCCATCGCGCTTGAGCAGGAAAAGAACCTCAGTGAGGACCGGCTGGCAGCAAAGGATCGGGTCTTCCAATTGCTCGAACTGCTCCCTGACCCAGCGATGTTCCTTGTCACTCCTGTCAAAATAGGCGACGAGCGGCCCGGTGTCGGCAATTATTGTTGCCACGAACCGAACCCTTTCATGTGTTGCGGGTTGGTGGCCAGATCGTTGATGCCGCTGGATCCGGCGCCGCAGAGATCCTTTGTCCGCTCATAAAGGGTCGGCTTGCGAGGGCCGGCTTTTCGGACTGCTCGAAGGAGCGATTCCCTGACGATGGCCGAGACGGATTTTCCAGAAAACCGCGCAACAGTTTCCACATTCCTCTTCAGATCTTCCGGAATTTTTATCGTCAGCGTCGTCACAAGAGGGGACGGTAATACTTTTTGCAATAAAAGCAATACCTCATCCAGACTTTATTGATTTGCAGCGACTCAGGCGAGATCCTTCCAAAGCATCCCGGATTCGGAGGCCGCGAGGAGGTAGTCTTCGATCTGCCTCTCGGAAAACGCGCGCATCGAGGCCGGCTGCTTTTCGTTCGCGCGATACCACTCCAGAGTTTTTCCGATGGATGCGGAATAATCCCACACCGGATGCCACCCGAGGAGCGCCTCTGCCTTTTCGGTCGAAAGCCTGAGCAGGTGGGCTTCGGGGGGGGCATTCTTTTGCGCGACGACCTCATAGGCTCCCGGCCAGAATTCCAGCACGCGCAAAACCACCTCCTCGACGGACAGGCCGGAATCCCAGCACGGGCCGAAATTGAAGGGAGCGGAGAATTCCTGCCCGTTTCTGGAGCTCAGGACCTGGGCCAGGCGAAGGTAGCCGCAGAGGGGCTCCAAGACATGCTGCCACGGGCGGACGGCATGGGGGGTTCGCACCTGGAGCGTCTTCCCGGCTGACAGGGCCCGGATGCAATCCGGAACCAGGCGGTCGCGGGCCCAATCTCCTCCGCCAATCACATTGCCGGCCCGCGCGGTCGCGACCGCCACCTTGGAGGAGGAGAAAAACGAATCCCTGTATGCGGCGGCCACGATCTCGCATGCGGCTTTGCTCGCGCTGTAGGGATCGCGCCCGCCCAGCGCGTCGCCCTCGGAAAATGGCTTCCCGGACTCGTCGTTCTCGTAGCATTTATCCGAGGTGACCACCACTGCGGCGCACCTGTCCGGAAGGTGCCTCAAGGCCTCCATGACATGGACCGTCCCCAGGATGTTGGTGGAAAACGTCTCGGCCGGCTCTGCGTAGGAAAGCCGGACCAACGGCTGCGCCGCAAGGTGAAAAACAAAATCCGGCTTTGCCCTTTCGATGGAAGATCGGACGGCTTGCTGGTCGCGGATGTCTCCGATTTCGTGGTGGATCGCCCCCTGCAGCGCCAACTGCTCGAAAAGCGAGGGGCTCGTCGGAGGGGGCAGGGAAAACCCATGAACCTTCGCGCCCAGGCGGAGGAGCCAAAGCGTGAGCCAGGAGCCCTTGAACCCGGTATGTCCTGAGATCCAGACCGATTTTCCGGAGAAGACTCCGGAAAAAGGTTGAGGGGAGGAGGGGTTGAGGGGAGAAGGCATTGAGGAGAGGTTGAGGGGTTGAGGGGAAGTCGTCACTTAGATTGCCTCACTTGAGATTGGTGGAGGGAGTTCAGTTGAGCGGATAGGGATGCAATTTCCCCTCCCCTCATCACCAGATTTTCCAAGGCGCGCACCCGCTCTCCCAGAGCTCGTTCAGGCGGGTGAACTCCTGGAACGTATCCATCGGCTGCCAAAATCCGGTGTGGCGGAAGGCGTTGAGCTGGCTTTCCGCGGCGAGCTGCTGCATCGGCTGCTTTTCCAGCAGCATGCCGTCCGAACGGTCGAGATAATCAAAAAGCCGGCTGGATGCGCAAAAAAACCCCCCGTTGATCCACCCGTCCTCGGTCTGAGGCTTCTCATTGAACGATGCCACCGCGCCGCCGGCAGCGAGGGAAACCTCCCCGAACCGGCCCGTCGGGTGGACGGCGGTCATCGTCAGAACTTTTCCGGAAGCGAGGTGGTCGTGAAGGCACGCCTTCACATCGACGTCCCCCACCCCATCTCCGTAGGTGAGAAGGAAATGTTTGTCGTCACCGATGTATTTGCGAACCTTGGCGACGCGTCCGGCCGTGAGGGTTTCCTCGCCGGTCTCGGCCAGAGTGACCGTCCAGCCCTCCTCATCCTGGCGGTTCTGGAAGACCTCCTCCCGGTGGGCGCCGAGACGCAGAGTCACATCCGACGTATTCCAAAGGTAGTTGCGGAAATAATCTTTGATCATCCCCCCTTTGTAGCCCAGGCAGAGCACGAAATCCGTGAACCCGTGGCTCGCATAAATTTTCATGATATGCCAGAGGATCGGCCGCCCGCCGATCGGCAGCATCGGCTTGGGACGAAATTCGGTCTCCTCACGCAGGCGCGTGCCTTTTCCGCCGCAAAGGATGACCACCTTCATTTTATCGGCAGGATCTCTTTTGCAAACTCGACCCGGTCGTAGATCTCAGCAAACGCGATCTCGCATGCGATCGAAGGCAGGCTCACGAGTGCGCCCGGGTCGGTGGTGACGCGGAGGTTCCATTCGCCGTTCGGCCGGCAGAGGAATTGTTCGACGCGGGGTTCGGACTGCGTGACAAGGACGTATTCCTGAAGCGAGGGAAGCGCGCGGTAGAGGTCGAATTTTTTAACCCGGTCGTAGCGCTCAGTCGTTTCGGAGAGGACCTCGACGATGAGCGTCGGGTTGAGCAGCGTGTCGAGCTGGTCGTCCTCGAAATGCTGCTCGCCGCAGACGACGACGAGGTCGGGATAGGTGTAGAGACCGTTCGCCTCGACCTTCACACGCAGGTCGGTGGCGAAAGGCTCGCATTTCCGGCCTTTGAGCTTCGCCCGGAGCTCTGCCCCGAAATTCATCACGATCCGCGCATGGCTTTTCGTGGTTCCAGCCATCGCGAACATCTCGCCGTCGAAGAACTCGCTCTTCGTTTCGGCGGCGCGCTCGGCAGCCAGGTATTCTGCGGCCGAGAGGGAGGATTTGGGAAGTGCGCTCATGCGGCCGGAAATGTAGCAGGCGGGCGGTGCGGAGTCAAAGAGTGCCGGAACAAACCCTTTTGAAAGGGGGAAACAAAGCCGAAGCAAGCTTCGAGGTATCAGACCGAAAGGGATGAAAAATCGCGCGCGGAAGAGTAGGATGACGCGGGCTTTTCAGAAAATGATTTCCATTGAACCCACCTCCCTGCTTTGCTAGGAAGCGCCCCCGCATTCTATTTTATGAAAACCATCCTTCCTTCCGCTTGGCCAGATGCTGGAAACCTCTTCCTCCGGGTCGGAACCGGAGCCGCGATGGTCGCGCATGGGTGGCTCAAGTTGATTGGCGGCGAGCACGTTTGGGCGGCTGTTGGTGCCAATTGGGCTGGAACGCTCGGCATCCACTCCACGCCGGTCGTCTGGGGCCTGATCGTCGCACTCTGCCAAACCCTCTGCGGCGCGCTCATCGCGATCGGGTTTCTCGCTCGCCCGGCAGCCCTCGTCCTGGCTTTCGTCATGGCCGTCGCCGCGCCGATGGCATTTCAGCTAAGCCATGGCGACTTCAAGCTGTGGTCGCACCCGGCGGAAGCCGCCGTCACCTGCCTCGCCATCTTCATGATGGGAACCGGACGGTTCGCTCTGCAAAAGAGCTGATGCCCGCTCGATAGCGGATCCAGGGCGGCAGCTCCTGCGGGGGGCATGACGGAAAAGTTTCAACGGAGCGGGGACGCCCTCGTCCCCGTGGCCTGAAAGCGACGTCCGGACCTCGAACGGTTTTCGGCATCGGGCCGGGGGCGACCCGACTCCCTTGGAGGTGCCGAACGGGATGCGCAACTTTTGCGTCATGCACCCGCTCCTGCGGCGCTCAAACTATTTATCCGGGCGATTGGACCGCTGCCTGGAGCTCCGCGAGCCGCGTGAGCCAGTCCTGCTGGCGCTGGCGGTGCTCGGCGACGACCGTGGCGGGGGCGTTGCTGACGAACGACTCGCTGGAGAGCTTGCGGGCGACCTTCTCAATCTCCGACTCGACTTTGGCGATCTCGCCCTGAAGCCGCGCACGTTCGGCGGCCGGGTCCACAAGGCCATCGAGCGGGAGGTAGATGATGCCGATGTCGGTCGGGCAGGCGGCGGATCCGACGGGGGCATTTTCGCAGACCGTGAGGGATTCCGAGTGCAGGAAAAGCGCGAGGGTCGGGAGCTCTTCGAGCAGCCAGTCTGCCGAAGGGGTGATCTTCCACGCAACGCGTTTGTTCGCAGGGACGTTGTAGGTCGCCCGGAGGTTGCGGGCGTGCGAGACCGCCGCATAGACCGCTCCTGCGCGAGGCTCCGGAGCCGCTTGGCCGACGGCCGGCCAAGCCGATTCCATCAGGCTCTGCGGGCCGAAGCCCAGCCCGCTCCACAGCTCTTCCGTAATGAACGGAGCGTAGGGGTGCAGGAGCTTCAGGATCCGCTGGATCGCAAAGTCCATCGTCGCCAGGGTGCCTGCGCGGCGCGGCGAGTCCGCCTTCGCCGCCTCGATGAACCGGTCGCAGAAATCCCCCCAGACAAAGTCGTAGAGCGCCTGGGCGATATCGCTGAACTTGAATGCCTCGTAGCCATCGTTGACCCGCAGAATCGTGGCGTCGAGCTTCGCGAGCAGGTCGCGCGCAAAGATCGAGAGCTCGTGCTTCGACGGATCTGCGGCGGGATCCACCTCGCCGTGCATGAGCCGGAACCGGCAGGCATTCCAGAGCTTGTTGCAGAAGTTCCGGCCCTCAACGATCTGCTGCTCGTCAAACTTGATATCCTGCCCCTGCGGCGCGATTCGGAGGAGCCCGAACCGGAGCCCGTCGGCACCGTATTTCGCGATGAGATCGAGCGGATCCGGCGAGTTTCCAAGGCTCTTCGACATCTTCCGCCCCTGCCGGTCGCGGATGATCCCGGTGAAATAGACGCTCCGAAATGGAATCTCCCCGGCAAATTCCAGCCCCGCCATGATCATGCGCGCAACCCAGAAAAAGATGATGTCCGGGCCGGTGACAAGCGCGCTCGTCGGGTAGAACTTCTTCATCGCGTCGGGGCCCATCGTCTCGTGCGCCCACAGCCATGCCGAGAACCATGTGTCCAGCACATCCGAATCCTGCACCCACCCGTCCCCGGGAGGCTCGATCTGGCACTTGATTCCCGCCCCCTGGTTTCCGGCTTCCGGCTTTTCTGGATACCACACCGGGATCCTGTGCCCCCACCAGAGCTGGCGGGAAATGCACCAGTCCTGGATGTTCTCCAGCCAGTGGTCATAAACTTTCTCCCAGCGGTCCGGGAAAAACCGGACCAGCCGCCTGCGGACTGCGTCGCGAGCCTCGGCGGTCTTCGGGTATTTGAGAAACCACTGCTCCGAGAGGCGCGGCTCGACCGGGACGTCTGCGCGCTCGCTGAAGCCGACGTGGTTTTCGTGAGGCTCCTCCTTGACCAGGATTCCCAGCTCGCGGAGCTTGTCCACCGCCTCGATCCGGGCCTCGAACCGGTCGAGCCCGCAGAAATCCTCGCCCGCCAGCTCGTTCAGCGTGCCGTCCGGGTTCATGATCTCCACGGCAGGCAGGCCATGGCGAAGGCCGATCTCGTAGTCAGTTTTATCGTGTGCCGGAGTGACCTTGAGAACCCCTGTCCCGAATTGGAACTCCACCGCCTCATCGCCGATGATCGGAAGGATGGCCTGGTCCTCGACAGGGAGCGGGCGGCGGACGTGCAGGCCGATGAGGCCGTTGTAGCGCGGGTCGTGCGGGTTCACCGCAACGGCGGAATCGCCCATGATCGTCTCCGGGCGGGTCGTCGCAATCTCAAGAAACGTTCCCGGGCGCTCCACGATTTCGACTCGAAAATGGTAGAGGTACCCCTTCTGCGGCTTCGGGATGACCTCCTCGTCGCTGAGCGCGGTGAGCGAGACCGGGCACCAGTTCACCATCCGCTTGCCCCGGTAGATCAGCCCCTTGGCGTGCAGGTCCACGAAGACCTCCTGAACCTTGCGGACGTAGGCCTCGTCCATCGTGAAGCGCTCGCGCTCCCAGTCGCACGAGCAGCCAAGCTTCTTGAGCTGCTTGATGATGATCCCCCCGTGCTTCTCCTTCCACTCCCACACCCGCTTGAGAAACTCCTCGCGCCCGAGGTCGTGGCGGGATTTCTTTTCCTCCTTGCGCAGCTTCCTCTCGACGACGGTCTGCGTGGCGATCCCGGCGTGGTCGGTGCCTGGAAGCCACAGGACCTCGTGGCCGGTCTGCCTCGCATGCCGGCACAGAATGTCCTGGATCGTGTTGTTCAGCACGTGGCCGAGCGTCAGGACGCCAGTCACGTTCGGCGGCGGGATGACGATCGAGTAGCCGGGCTTCGGAGATGCGGGATCAGCATGGAAAAGCCCGCGCTCCTGCCACCAGGCATACCACTTGTCTTCTACCAAACCGGGTTCATAAGCTTTTGAAAGGTCGGACATCGGACCGTTCATCGTGCTGGAAATCCCAGCGGATTCAATCCGAATCATCGGCCGGAGGGCTGGACGCCAAATCTGGCTGTCGGAATCTGGCTTGACAAGGATCCATTGCACACATATCCTGTGCATATGGCAAACATTACGCTTTCCATAGACGAAGACCTCCTGAATCGGAGCAGGTCATATGCGCGCGCGCGCGGGAAAAGCCTTAATGCACTGGTTCGCAGTCTTTTGAGTAATGCCTCTTCCTCCCCTGACACTTCGGTCGATTTTCTGATTGAGCGGCTGAGGAAGAGTTCGGGCAACTCGAACGGTGTCAAAATTTCTCGGGAAGAGCTTCACCGCTACTGAGCCATGGCCCGGCGGAGCTTTCTTGATACGAACGTCCTGATCTACTCCGTGGACGGTGCCGATTCCGCCAAGCAAGGGGTCGCCCTTGGAGTCATCGAACGGCATGCAAGGGGGAAAACGGGAGTCATCTCGACGCAAGTGCTCCAAGAGTTCTACTCGGCCGCCACCCGGAAGCTCGGAATCGAGCCGCTCGAAGCCCGGCGGTTCGTCCGGGATTTCCGGATCTTCGACATTGTTCAAGTCACACCTGAAATCATCGAAGAAGGGATCGACTGCTCGATCCTCCACTCCATTTCATTCTGGGATGGGCTGATCGTTGCCAGCGCCTCGACGGCGAAGTGCTCGGAAATTCTGTCGGAAGATCTCGCGGACGGGCAAACGATCCAAGGGGTCAGCGTCAGGAACCCCTTTCGCTCAGGCAGTTTTCAGTGATTCCGTGCTCAGCAAATAATATCGGTTCAGACGCGCGCGGGCATGCTCGCCCCTTCCTGCCACCGGGGCTCGATCAGGTGGTGAATCCGGACATCGGGCAGCCCATACTGGTGGGTTCGCAGGCAGAGGTCGAGCTGGTCGAGCGCCGCGCGCCCGATCGAATGGTCCGCATCAACCAGCCCGGCAACCCGCCCGGCCTCCTCGTCGCGGGTCGCCGCCAACCGCGCAAACCCAACCTCCCCTGGAACCTTCACCCCGCCTTCGGCTTCAAGAGCCTGGAGGATCGCGATGTTGAGCCCCAGCACAGCATCGGGCTTCCACCGCCGATACCACTTCACCGTGCTGTGCCACCAGCCTTTCAAAGGATTTAGAAAAATCGGCGGAACGGTCGGCTTTTTCGATTTGGCACGCGTCCACAAAATCGCAGCATCCCTCAGCGCGTCGTCCCCGAGAGGATCGTGCCCACCGACAAACATGGCAAACCCGATGCGCCGGTACCCCCTCTGATGCGCGCCGTGCCAAAGCTCGCGCGTCGCCGAAAACACATCCTGATACACGGTGTGCAGCGGCGGAAGAAAGCTCCCCAACCGGCAGTTCACCGCGCAAAAATCCCCCCAATTCAAGCGGACAGCCGGCGGCTCATAAATATCCAGAAGGAGCCCGCGGATATTTCTCGCGCGCAGAACCCGCTGCATCGCGTCTTCCTTCTCATAGTCCAAAACGCTGAACTTTTCGATCCGATACCCGAGCTCCTCAGCCCGCTCGCCTGCGCCACGGCAGATCCGCCCGGTCGTCTGGGCCATCGATTTCGGATTGTACAGATACCCGAGCGTCGTCCCTTCCCGGCTCGCTCCGGCTCTCCAACGCGCCGCAGTAAATTCCGAAAGCCCGGGATCGGGCCGATATCCCAGCCTCGCAGCAACCGCCTTCGCCTTCCCGGCCGTCGCAGCAGGAATCCTCGGATCGCTCCGCAACGACATCGATACCGTCGTCAGGCTCAGCCCCGCTTCTTTCGCAATGTCTCGTAATGTCACCCGTGCCATATCTCCCTCCCCGAGCGGATCAGTTGGGTTTTCGCCTCCCGGACCCCTCTGATTATTCGTTGATGCTGTTCAATAGACTATTTGTTGAATTTTTCCAAGAGGAAAGCCATGATGTATCATCATGAAACTCGGCAAAGCTTCTCTTGTGTGTGCATGGGTGCTTGCGTTTATTGGAGCATGCGAGGCAGGGCCGATCACTATCCAGAATTACTCGTTTGAAAACGCGACCGGGTATGGAGGGCAAACCGTTCAGCCATCGTCATGGGGCTCCGTCCAACAGACTGCTGGGGTGAGCTCCAACTGCCAGGTTATTGCGGCCACCGGATATACTGGTGCCGATGGTGCCAATATGCTGCTGGTCAACTTGGATGTCAGCACTACGGGAACCCTCACAGGCACTTCGTGGACGGCCACCACATCGCTCGGAACCTATCTGGCCAACACATCATACACACTGACTGTAGGTGTTGCGAAAAGTGTGGCATCGAATCGCCTTGCCGTGATTGCATTTGGAACGGACGGGACAAACCTCGGCACAGTAGCCGCTTCGCAGTCCATTGCCGGAGACCTGCTTTCTACAACCTTTCAGAATCTGACACTGACCCTTGACACCTCAGCAACTCCAAGCGTTGTCGGTCAAAATATCGTGGTTTTTCTCGAGCATCAAGCTCTGACGGGTGCCATGTATGGGAATGAAATGGCGTTCGACAACGTCCGCTTGGACTCCATTGCCGTCCCCGAGCCCGCGACATGGGTACTGCTGGCCTTCAGCCTGACCGGGCTTGTGATTTTCCGCCGGCGTGCTGGCAACCGCACGGGGTTCGGTGGGTAAGCGGAGCGCCGCACCGCTTGGGAATGCACCACGGCATGGGATTCGTGCTCAGGGAGAAATGGAGGTCATTCACCTGAAAAAAGCTTTTGCCACGCGGAGCTCTCGGAGAGCACGCAGGAGAAACAAGTAATCAAGCCACCTATTTCTGTCCCTATGCAACCTGCCATTTTCCCTTCTCCGCTCCGTGCTCTCCGTGGCCTCGGTGTGCGTAATCGCCGGATCCGGGATTAATTTTCCTTGAGATTTCGGCGGGAGGCGGCTCCGTGAGAATCGCACGATAATCCGCGAAGAGCCTGGATAATCCGGGGCGGGCGCGCCATGTGGCAAACGCGGAAACCCTCTAAAAACAACCTGTTAAATGATTCTATGAAAACCCGATTAGCCGCTTTAGCGCTCACCCTGATTTTTCACCCGGTCCTTGCTCAGGAGACGGCGGGAGCTCCGGCGGTCGATCGCTTCAAAGTGACCGACGACGTGCTGCAGAAGTCGCCACCGAATTTTTCGACGAACGTCCAGTTTGGCGGGTTTGCGCCGTGGAGCCCGCACCAGAAGCTGAACGCGTGGAATTTGTTTTACAATCTTGAGCCGATGGTTTTCCAGAGCCAGGGCCAGGTGGACGGCGGCGGGGAGGATTTCGCGCAGCAGAAGCAGATGCCCGGGTTTTCGTTCTGGGATTGCGGGAGGTCGGGATACTGGGACGGGGCGGATGTTTATTTTTACCGCATCGAAAACGGGAAGATGGGTTTGGTGAGGAAGGCAAAAGTCGCGAAGAGCGTGATCGGGAACGATCCGGCCACCAACGAGAAGACCGAGGAGAAGCTGTATTTGACCGAGAAGGGGCCGGAGATCCGCAGCGGCGATTTCTATGTCCTGCGCATGACCCGCACCGAGGTTCCGCCACAGTTTCGCGAGGCGCTGATCGGGGGATCCAAAAACTTCCTGCTCGACGGATGGTGCAATTTCGTCGGCAAGGTGGACTGGAAATTTGACACCGGCACGTTTGCGCCGGAAGGCGGGAGCACCGCCAGCCTCAAGATGAAGATTGCCGGGGCAACGCCCGAGTCTCCGCACGGCCCCTGGCATTGGCTGATCGCTCACAACGAGCAGGAGTCGAAGCTCCGGTTCAACCCGGCAAAACAATACAAGATCTCGATCTGGCTCAAGCAGGAGGGGATGTCGGATCCGAAAGTGCGCCTCCAGGTCGGGACGATCATGACCAGGGAGCTCGAAGTGACCAAGGATTGGAAAAAGTTCGAGTTCGACATCCCGTGGGAGAACCCGGAAAAACCCTATGCGACGACCCAGAACGAAGGCACGCGCCTGTTTGTCGGCGCGGAATCCGACGGGACGCTCTGGATGGACAACCTCCTCATCTACCAGACCGACGTCGAACCGTTCGCCATCATGCCCCGCGATATCGAGGCACTCAAGGACTTCCGCCCGGCCGTCCTCCGGACATGGGGCGGGCTCCACGCGCCCACGCTGGAATACTGGCTCAGCGAGGGGTTCGCACAGCTCAACAAAGGAGATTACGGGAAGTCCGACCAGCCGGTGCATGCGTCGCTCCACCAGTCGCTCGAGCTCTGCTCGGCCGTCGGCGCCGATCCATGGCTCGTCCTGAACCCATGGTTCACCGCACAGGAAAACGCCAACCTCATGGAGTATCTTGGGGGCCCCGCGGATAAAGGATTCGGCGCGCTCCGCGCCAAGCAGGGGCACCCGGAGCCGTATACGAAGACGTTCAAAAAGATTTATCTGGAATCCAACAACGAGGCATGGAACGGGATCATGAAATACTCGGTGCCCGGCCGACCGGAGGTCTATGCGGCGATCGCCGACCGGCAGTTCAGCGAGCTGAAAAAATCCCCCGTCTTCTCCGCAGAAAAATTTGAATTCATTGCGAACGGCTGGGATTCCTCGATGGATCGCACCGGCTGGACCCGCCGGGTCGCCATCGCGTCCCAGGAGGCCGATCGCGTGGATATGGCGTATTATTTCGGCGGATGGGAAAAAACGGCGGACGGCAGCGGGACGAGCGAGGAAGCCTACCAGGACAAGCTCTTTGCGCCCACGCTGGAATTCGGCCGCAAGCTCGTGGATGCCCAGCTCATGGATCCGGATCTTTTCCGCAGGTTCGGCGCTGCCGTAAAGAACGATCCGGAGCTTCTCGCCGTCGGCTTGCAGGGGGTGAAATCGGAAGACGGACGGTTCACTGCGGAGCAGCTCGTCGGAGTGGCGGGAGACATCCCCGGGCTCTGGGGGAATGACACAAAATTCGCCGACTCTGTGAAAAACCTGGTGGCCGGGCGGCGGGATCCGATCGAATATCCGTTCTGGCACGCGGCTTACCGGGCGATGGCCAACGACCCGGAGCTCAGCAAGCGGGCCGTGGCCGCGCTGGAGCTCGCCGATGCCAGCATCCTGAAGGATCTCTGCGAGGGCCTCATTGACCTGAACGCCCCGGGCCGGCTCACGCCTCTCGCAAAAGGAAAACCCGAAGTCGTCCAGAAGTGGAAGGACTCCCCCAAGGTCGAAGGCCTGGCCAAGGAGGATCTCGCCGTCTTTACCGACAAGCAGGAGAAGCTGACCTACAACATCACCAACAGCCTCAACGCCATCCTGCGGGATGAAATCCTCGCCCTCCTCAAGGAAGGCAACCCCGCGATCATCACCGGAATCCGAAACGAGGCCACCCCCGAGCTCATCCAGTCGAAGATGCTCAACCACCTCGATTACTTCCTTCGCACGACCACCGTCGAGTCGCCCCAGCGCCGGGCCGACCAGCTCATGATCGCCATGAAAAAGAACCCGGAATTCGCCGTCTCAGTCTTGGAGACGATGGAAAAGAAACCCGAGGTCTTCGAGGCCGAAGCAAAAAATATTGTGGGGATGTTTTCCGCCGCGATCGCAAATGTTTTCAGCGGGGCAGAGTCATTCCGCCCCGATCTGGAAGCGAAGATGCTCCTGCGGAATATTCCGCCGGACGTGCGCAACGAGCTCCTGGACCGTCTGGACAAGGAATTCGCCGCGATGTCGGGCACGCTCAGCGCCGAGGGCCGGCTCCTCCTGCCCGTCATGACGAAGGCGATGCGAGGAGATCCGGAGCCCGCAAGGGCGCTGGCCAATAATCAGGACTTCATCAGGATGACGGAGCAGAAAATCACGGAGTCGATTCCGCTGCCGTTCCTCGAGATTGCCAAGCGCGATGCAAAAATCGGCGACCGGCTCGTGGCCCAGCTTGCGCGGATTCCGGCCAAGGGCGCGAAGAAGATTGCGAACTACGAGGGCGGCCCGGGCTACTCGCTGCCGGGGCCGGACAAGCCGGTGTCGGAGGAGGACGAGAACATGGGGAAATCCCTGGCGCTGGGGACGGCCACGCTCGACGTCTCCATGCAGTTCCTCGCCGCAGGATCCTCGCCAATCACCTACTATGACTACGCGACCGGCGACTACTGGGCCTCCCACAACAACCCCCTGCAAATGATCGCCTACCCCTCGTGGCTCGCCCTGAAAATGCGAAACGTCTATTGCCCCGGCGACCTGATCTCCGTCCAGCGCCTGGAAGGCAAAACCGTGGATGTCCGTGACAAGGAGGTCCTGCGGACATCGAACGATGGGAAGGGATCCAAAGACAAGGTGCTGGGGCGGCTGAACGTCCCCTTGCTCGCCTGCTATGCCTTCCGCGATGGAGCGAAGTTCTCGGTCATGCTCATCAACCGGTCGATGGCAGAAACGCGCACCGCCCAGCTCGACCTGCCGAAGGAGGCCTCAGGAAAGTCCCTGCTCGCCACCCTCACCCACTCCGACCCGAAGGCGAACAACCGGAAGGATGAAAACGTGAAGATCCAGGAGTCCGCCGGACCCGAGATCAAATCCGGCATGCAGGTCGCAGTTCCTCCGGCATCGGTTGTGATTGTTCGCACCGCAAAATAATTCCTATTGTTTGTCACACAAAAAATAGCTCCCATTCCGCTAACCTTCTCATTCGCACAAATTCGCCCCGGAAAATCCCGCCCGGCTTCACAAAAAAATGTCTAAGAAAAAATCAATCTTTTAAGCCATGGAAGAAACGTGCATCATACTGATCCGCCACGGGATCCGACAGGATTTTGCGGACCCTTCCTGGAAGCTCACCGCACAGGAGCCGAACGACACTCCGCTCGCCGAGGCCGGCCTTCGGCAGGGGGAGGATATCGCGCGTGCACTCGAAGGCAGCGGCATCCGTGCGATCTATTGCTCGCCGTTTCTCCGCGCGCTGCAAACCGCTGCGCCAGCCTCAATGAAACTCGGCATCCCGCTTCGGATCGAGCCGGGGTTTGGCGAGTGGCTGAATCCGGAATGGTTTTCCTCGCTGCCCCGCCTGCTTTCTTTGCGCGAAGCCGCTGGAGTCTGCCCGCTGGTGGATGTCAGCTACATCCCGCTCCACAGCCCGGCAGGCCTCGAACTGGATGAGACTGTCGAAGTCCGCGCACGCGTCAAAATCGCGCTCGAGGCGATCCTCCAGCGCTCGCCCGGCGAATCTTTCGCAGTTGTCGCGCACGGATCCCCGCTCGGGCAGTCGGCGGAGTTCCTCCTGGGAAGCCTTGATGGCGTGGATCTGCGCATGGGTGCGATCACGCGGATCGCCTGCGGAGATGGAGGCTTTCGGCTGATTTCCAGCGGCAGCGACCACCTCGGCGATGAGGATAGCCATCTTCGTTTCCATTAGGGGCCGCCCATAAATTAGGTTTGCAAGATCATGGCGCAGAAAGCTTTTATCGGCCCGGCGGAACCCTTTCAGACGATCGACCGGGTTCGCGGAGCCTCTGCCGAGGCGGCCGCAGCGAACGGGTGGAAAGCCAACTGGATCGAAACGCAAAAGCATTTTGTGGACTGGTGGAACCATGAGGGGCTCGTGCTGGGAATGTGGGGAGCCCCGCCTGCAGGGGAGCCGCGCCTCAATCAGCCGCGCCCGGAGTTCCCCGCAGCCATTTCGGAGTCCTACACCGATACCGCCTGGAGGGCGCGGAAGATCCATGACGACCTCGCCCGCTCAGCATTTCCAGCGGATACCCTGCCGATCGCCGACACCAACGTCGGCCCGGGATCGCTCGCTCTCTACCTGGGATCCGAGCCGGATTTCACGCCGGAAACAATCTGGTTCTCGGATGTTTTCCGAAATGTCGATGAGCCAGAAACCCTGCCGCCGCTGCGCTTTGACCCCGCCAACCGCTGGTGGAAAATGACCGAGGACCAGCTCCGCCGGTGCCGGGATCTTTCCGAAAACCATTACATCGTGGGCTGCCCAGACCTGGTCGAAGGCCTCGATATCCTTGCAACCCTGCGCGAGCCGCAAACGCTGCTGATCGATATGATCGAACGGCCGGAATGGGTCGAGGAGAAGCTGCACGAGCTCTCCGCCGTCTGGTTCGAGGCCTACGACCGGATCTATGACATCATCCGGCTCGATGACGGCAGCTCCGCGTACTGGGCGTTCTACCTCTGGGGGCCCGGAAAAACCGCCAAGGTGCAGTGCGATATGTCCGCGATGTTTTCTCCCGCCATGTTTGAGAGGTTTGTCGTGCCCACCCTGACCGGACAGTGCGAGCGGCTCGACTGTTCGCTGTATCACCTCGACGGCACCCAGGCGGCCTGCCATCTCGACCTTCTGCTGGGCATCGAAGCGCTCGATGCCATCGAGTGGACGCCCCAGGCCGGGATAGAACCCGGCGGATCACCTCGCTGGCATGGGCTCTACAAGCGGATTCTTGAGGCGGGGAAATCTGTTCAGGTGATGGACGTCAGGCACGAGGAAATCCTCCCGCTCCTTGATGCCATCGGGGGCAAGGGGGTCTATATCGTCACAAAGTTCGCGAGCGAGCGTGAGGCTGAGGAGCTGGCGGCAATGGTCGAGGCTTATCGATGATTCTGCAGAAAAAGGCCGGCGGGGCAGGTCCGCTCGATCCCTTTTATTATCGTAACTGGCCAGACAGCCAAGAGCGACCGCCCTCCAGCGTGAGGACCACCCGGCCGCCTGAATCACGCGAGTTGATCGCGAGCCCGCCGCGGCAAGGCGGCAACCACCAGAGCGTAGGAATGATGAGCCAGCTCAGACACAAGCTGGCCGCGCAGGCTCCCATCCAAATCGAGGGTATTCCAGTGGCGCTTGTTCATTTGAAGGGGCTTCCCCCAAGAATCTTGTAATAGGCCGGCTGGTAGGGCCATTTGCTCCCGCGGGCCGAGTAGGCCATCCAGGTCTCGAAGGTATCGAGCCTCATCACCAGCGACTGGAAGGTGGCGTTGTCCTTCTCCCCTCCGCTCTCAACGCCCAGCCGGAAGATGGCTCCGGTCGTGGTCGAGCACCCGTCGCGGGAAGTGTAGCCCATGGTGGCTTTCATCCCGTCGAGATCGACCGGGCCCTTCTTCAGATCGTCGCGCAGGAGGTTCCGGAAATTTTTGAAGCGAAGCCTGTTGTGAGCGTCTCCGAGATGGTTGGGGAAGCCACCGGGAAGCACGAAGCTGTTTACGCTGGCGATGGCGTTCGGAATGCCCCACCCGACTCCTTTAATGAGCTTCGATCCATCCGAGCGAATCGTGCCCCGACGCCCCACGGGACGGCTCGTATCGTATTCGAGAACATGGGCGGCCTTGGCGTCGGCGAGCAACGTCAGCGAGCCGGTGGCGTAGCTGTGACCTCGGAGGAACTCCTCGGCTTCGGCAAGCGTCCGGCTGGATTCGATCGCATACCTCAAATCAACCGTCGGCGAGCGCGAGCCAGCGAGCCGCGGGGGCGGTTCGCTCGCGGGGTAGCTATCGAGCGAGGCACCAAAAATGTGATGCCGGTTGAAGACGTTGTTCGGAAAGAGCTCTCCGATCATTCCGTTTCCAGCCGAGGACTTGTCCCCGTTGTGAAAAACGAAGAAGGCGTTCCAGGAATCGGTTTCTTCGTCGGGAGCCCAGTCGTTGTTGCGGCCGACAATGGTCTTCCCGGTGGACGACGCGCCGCCAAACACGGCGGCGGCCGAGCAGGCGGCACTTTCGGTAACATCCTCAAAGATCACCGAAACAAAGATTTCTTGCGGCGAGAGATGCCCGTCGCCCAGCTCGTCCTTCGGCCATGAAAACACCAGGCCCATGCCCTCGATTTCCTCCATGTATTCGGGGGGGATATTCATGCGGAGCTCATTGACATTGGCCAGCACCTTCGCAAGCGTCATCTTCTTCGCGGGGTCATCAATGCCCTTGTTCGCGGCATCAATGGTCTCCTTGAGGAACCGATCAGTCAGCCTCTCGAACTTAGGGAACTCGCGACGTATGGCCGCCGCGTATTGGCGGCCCATTTCGCAGTGCGATACGGCCTCAAGATCGAAGTCAACGCGGTAGCAATGCGCGGCCGGGTCATAATCGATTGTGACGCCGGGCGTTCCGGCAAAAGCAAAGGAAGAGGCAAAAGCCGTGGATGCGAGGGCCGCAACCCGCCGCAGGCGGCGGAAAAAAAGGAAAGTCTTCATGAAGGATCTGCAGGAAAAACCAAGCCGAGCCGATGATGCATCGAACGGTGCGGGCCGGTCGAGCCCGAACCGGCGGACAAAACAACCTCGGGTATGATTAAAAATGGGTAAGGTTGGATGCAAGGCTTGGTAGGGCGGGACGTCCCTGGCCCGCCGCTTCGGTCAGCCCGGAGGTCTGCCCCTACCTTTTACGGATCAATGGAAAACGGGACCTCACCAACTTTTAATCACACCCAACGACCTCAATCCCGCAATTGCCTTAGGTTCGCCCAAGTGACATCGTGTCCGCCAGATGAAAACTCTCTCGAGCGGAGGAGGATCTCAATGGAAACGATCGATCGGGAAGGCGGCGCTGTGGTCCTGCGTTTTCCTGACCGGCGCTTTTCCTTCATCCGGCCGGGGCCAAAATACCGGGATCATCATCGAGAAGGATGTGCCCGTTCCCATGCGCGACGGCGTGGTTCTGCGCGCCGATGTGCGGCGGCCGAAAACCGACGGCCCCTGCCCGGCGCTCATCTTCCGCACGCCTTATGACAAGCGCGAGGGAGACGAGGAAAACGAGAAGACCTTCAGCGAGGCGCTGAAGCGCGGCTACGCAATGGTGATCCAGGATGTGCGCGGCCGCTATGCATCCGGCGGCGAGTTTGTCGCCTACCAGAACGAGGGGAAGGATGGCTACGACACGATCGAGTGGGCGGCGAAGCAGCCGTGGTCGGACGGCCGCGTCGGAACGTTCGGGCTCTCGTATCCCGGCGCCGTGCAATGGTTCGCCGCAGTGGAAAACCCGCCGCACCTGAAAGCGATGGCCCCGGCGATGTGCCCGTCGGCGATGGGGCCGCAAGGCATCTACTTCGGCGGCGTGTTCGAGTCCGGCTGGGCGAATTGGACCTACGTCAACATGTCGCCGGACAGGAGGGAAAAAATGAACCTGCCGGGACCGAAAACGATTGATGAGGCGAAGGCGGAATGGAGCCGCCTCGGCGGGACCGACACGATCCAAGGCTGGCTTCCCAGCCTCCAGATGCCCTATCTGAAAGACACCGAACCCTACTATTATTCGTGGCTTCAGCACGGGCCTTATGATCCCTGGTGGGAATGGGGGAACTTCCGCAACAAATACGGAAACGTCAGGGCGGCCGTGCTGAACCTGTCCGGCTGGCATGACGAGCCATACGGCAGCGAAGGCGCGATCACAAACTTCCTCGGCATCCTCAAATCGCGCGCCGGCGACGAGGATCCGAAGACGAAGCTGATCCTCGGCCCGTGGATCCACGGGGTGGACGCCACAGGAAAGGATGTCGCAGGCGACAGGAAGTTCGGGCCAGCCGCAAAGATCGATTACCACCAGGTCGTGCTTGACTGGATGGACCGCTACGTTCGAGGGATCGACAATGGAGTGAAGGACTGGCCGAACGTGCAAGCCTACGCCATGGGGGACGATGTCTGGAAAACCGGTAGATCATGGCCGCTCGAGGGCGCCCGCCCGGAAACCTTCCATCTCATTTCCGCCGCCATGCCGGGCAAACCCGGAGACATCGCGGTTCGGCCGCCGGAGCAGGCCGGCAGCAGCGCGTTCGTTTCGGATCCTGCAAATCCGGTCAGGGATGACCGCGAGACCAACTGGGGAGGATTCGACCTGCGCTCCCTCGCGGAAAATCCCGCCGTGCTCACGTTTGAAACCGAGCCCTTCGCCGAGGACAAGGTCGTCGTGGGGGACATCGCCGCGCAAATCTACGCTTCGAGCGATGCGCCGGACTTCGACCTCTACCTGAGGCTCGTGAACGTGGCGCCGGACGGGCCCGCATACAATCTCGAAGGTGCCGGGCACGAGGTCATCCGGGTCAGCCTGCGCGACAAGTCGCCGGAGCCCAAGCTTCTCAACCCCGGCGAGATCGTCAGGCTGGCCTTCGACAACCTCATCACTGGCAATACCTTCAAAAAAGGCCACCGCCTCCGGATCTACCTTCACGCCTCTTGGTTCCCGACTTACTCTCGCAACCTCCAGACCGGCCGATCCGAAGCCTCAAGCTCAGAGATGCGGAAGGCGACGATCAAGATCCACCACGGGCCCGACACGCCTTCCGGCATCGTCCTGCCCGTGCTGCCGGCATCGCCCACCCGGCAAGGGGCGGCGTCAGCGCCCCATGGTGTCGCCACACGCAAAGGGCAGGAGCGATGAGCCCGCTGGTCAGTCCCCGAACTGCTGCAATGTCTTCTTCCATTGCACGTAGGTCGGCTTGATCTGAGCATAGACATCCATATTCGGTACCCGTATGCCGAATGTTTTGTTCGTGTTCAGCTTCGTATTTGTCAGCGAAACGACGAAGCGAATATAGCTCCTGTCCTTCGCCGCCATCGCCCATTGCTCCTCCACGACATCGCCCGCTCTCTTCGACTCATGCGAACCGAGAGTTTCGGCGGGACCGGTTGCAGTCCGGGAGGCAACGCCATTCCATTGCGGCGAATAGACGTAGAACTCGACCTGCAGGCGGTCGTTCCACAAGCTCACCCCATCGCCGCGATCCTCGCCGCCACGCTCGGGCTTTGGGACAAAATTCGGGGGGATCCCGACTTCAAAGAAGTTGCACCGATACGTCTTCCAACCGCCGGTGCTTTGGGCGCGAAGCTCCATAGGCAATCCCGAGAAGACGAGGAGACAGAGAACTGTCCAACATGAGGCACGAACGGTTTGGATCACGCAGATATTGAAATTCATGCCTATGTGATCTGATCGCCTGAAGCTCTGCAACTTTTTCTTAGCCATGGGCAAAATAAGGAGGCCAAGAACCTCCATGCGTGAAAGGCAATTCCGGATCTGGCCTGTGGATGCGATTCCTCCTCGCGCTCAGCAAGGTGGCCGGGGGCGACCACCCTCCATTCATTGCGCTGGCGCGGATCAGAAAACCTCAGAGGGGCGGGCGCTGGAGGTGTTTCTGCGACCTTGTTCCACCCGGCGAAGCGTGTTAGGATCCCAGCATGAGAACAGTACTGCTGGTTTTTCTGTGTTCATGTGTTGTCGGGGCCGCGCGCGCGGCCGAGGGCGCGGCGCCATTGCCGGAGGCGATCCAGGCGGCTGCAAAGGGGGATGCCGCCTGGCTGCGCGGGTGGATCGCGCGGGGCGGGAACCCCGACCAGGCGAACGAGGATGGCTGGACCCCGCTTCTCATCGCCTCCGCGCATGGGAAGGCGGCGGCGGTGGATGCCCTGCTGAACAATCCGATCCGCAAGGCGGATCCTGGGGTCAGGTTTGCCCCCTCCGGGGCGCTCCCGATCCACATGGCCGGGCAGTCCGGGGATGTCGCGACGGCGAAGATGCTCCTGGCCGCGCGCCCGTCAGACCTCGACGAAGTCTGGCTGCTCAACGGCCACACGCTCCTCCTGCAGGCCGCCTTCTACGGCCATGTGGACCTTGCAAAATTTGCCATCGGGCAGGGGGCGAACCCGGCGGCGACGACGATCCGCGGGCTCACGGCGCTCGATTTTGCGCGCCAGTTCGACAATCGTCCGCTGGTGGAATTCCTGGAGAAATCGGCGCCGGAAAAGGACGTGCAAGCCGCCTATTACCGCGCGCTTCTCGAGCGGATCCGGGTGCCGGTGCCACCCGGAGAGGAGGAGGCGCAGCGGCGCTCGGACGCCGCCGCAGCAGCGATCACCGGAGCGCTCAAGAAGGCTGGGGATGCGCCGGAAACGATCGGCGGGCTGGAGAAGGAGGTTGCGGAGAAGCTTGAGGGGGTTGACGTCAACCGCCTGGCCGGCGACCTCCGCCAGCCGCTGCTGGTGGTGGACGTGACCGGCAACAACCCGGGCGCGCACCCGGAAGCTTCCGGCGATCTGAGGCTGCGGATCGCCCGGATGCTGCTCGATCGCGGCGCGAGCCCGCTGGCAAAGGAGAGCCACCCGATGGGCGCCCATGCGATCATCCGCGCATCGGTCTTCGGGCATCTTGACATCCTCAAGCTCATGGGGTCGCGGATCACGGCCGCCGAGCTCGCGGGAGGGCTGAACGAGATCCCGGTCGTCAACGGCCTGACCGCCCTGCACGATGCGGTCCTCCGCTCAGGCACTGCGGCCGAAAGCCAGCTCCCCCGCTACCTGGCACAAATCCGCTGGGAGACGGGCAGCGGAGCGCGCAGCGACATCGAAGACTTCTCCGGGCGCACCCAGCACCAATACGCGGAGAGCATCGCGGATCCCGCCCGCAAGCAGGCCGTGCTCGATGCGCTGGATTCCGCGCTCCCCGTGCCGCAGTGGAACCACGCCGCAATAGCCGTCTCCGCGCTCGAGCCCGCCATCCAGTGGTATTCCGACGTCTTCGGGTTCGTTCCACTCAGCAAGCCGAACGTTCAGACTCCGGAGATCGGAGAGCGCTGGAAAATCCCGACATCGATCTTCGGCGACGGGATCTCCGAGGTCCGCTTTGTGCGGATGCGCGCGCCCGGAGCACCGTTCCAGCAGGCGATCGAGATTTTCGAGGTCCACCCGCCTGCGGCTGCCGAGCCGGAAGGGAAGAGGAGGTCGGGCTACGTGCATGCGTGCATGATCGTCGGAGATGTCGGGACAACGGCCGCGCGGATCGCCGCTCGCGGAGGAAAGATCCTTTCCACCGCCGCCGTCAAAACCAGCGAGGTCGCCTTCTGCCAGGACCCCTACGGAAACATCATCGAGCTGGCATCCGCCCCTTGGTAGGAGGAATGTTCTTGCTCCCGACTGCCGGGCTCAGTCAGTGTCGCGGAATGCCTTTGCCGAATGCGCGCAAGTCACGAGCCTGGATCCTGAGCCTGTCGGCGTCTGGAATTTTCTTTTTCGCGGGCGCGGCAGATCTCGCGCGCGCCGGCGCGCCGGAAGGAGTGGGCGACGGGCACAGATCCTCGATGGACAAGGGGAACAGCTTTCGGGGAGTTCGCTTTGGATCGTCGCTGGAGGAGATCAAAAAATCCTGGGAGCTGGAGGCGCTTCCCGACGATGCCGCACCGGGAGACCCGCTGAAGCTCTTCATCCGCAATGACGAGGTAAAATCCCTCGGGACCATCGCGCTCCAGGAGGTCGTCTACTACTTTTTTGAAGGAAAATTTTATGCCGTGGGGATCTGCACTCCGGACAGCCGGCAGACAGGAACCCTCCGCCAGGCTCTCGAAATCGCTTACGGCCGCAGCCCGCACGTCAGCCCAGCAGGAGATTCATTCGTCTGGGAGGGGGAAAATGTGAGCGCGCAATTGAACGTTGCCCCCGGTACCGGAGAGGGGCGCGCCCTGCTTTTCAACAACGACCTGCAATCCGCATACGAAAAGTTCTTCTTGCAGGCGGCTGGAAGCGCGGCGGCCGAGCTTTAACCCGGATCCACACCGGTGGGATTATTCGCAGAGAAATGTTCCCGCGCACGCCGGACAGGTGATTTTTCCAGCAGCCAGAGAATCCTGCGCGAGCATCGTGCCGCAAAGCGGGCAGGCAATAGACGGGGCTGGAGGGGGATTTTCTTCGGCAGTCGGTTCCGCCGCAGGCTCGGCTGGCACGGGCTCGGCTGGCACGGGCTCGGCTGGCACGGGCTCGGCTGGCACGGGATCGGCTGGCACAGGATCGGCTGGCACAGGATCGGCTGGCACAGGATCGGCTGAAGAGGGAGCAGGGGGCACGGCAAGCGTGGGACTTTTTTCCTGGAGCTGGGCGATCCTAGAATCAAGGCGCGCGCATTTTCTCCGGAGGAGGAGCCAGCCGATCGAGGCAAGCATCGCCCAGCCGGCCAAGGCTGCCAGAAGGAATTTTGCGGGCAGGCCCGGCCCGAAGGGGCATTGCTCCTGGACGGCGGCGGGCGGTGCGGTGGCCTGGGGAGGCTCGGCTTGGGGCGGTTCAGCCTGAGGCAGTTCAGCCTGGGGCGGCTCGTCCCGCACGGGCTCTGGAGGGGGGCTCCAGTTAGTATCTTTCAATGCCACCCACCCCGAAAATGGTCCGGAACGGACGCTCAGCCAGTCGCCTGCCGTCTCGCAAGTTTCAAGAGGGGTGTCGGCCGGAATCTCGATGCTGGCTACGCCCATGGGGGTCCGGGTGGTGAGGACGACCGGAGCCCGAGCCCGCAAAGGCTCCGCGTTCACAGAAAGCGCAGTCAATAGGGATCCCAAGAGAAGAGCTGCGCCAGCCCGCAGGGATGAGCTGGCTGGGGGCGTCCTGAGGTTCACGGTTCTGACGGTCACTTGGAGCAGAAGGTTGGAAAAGCGCATATTTGACGATTAAAGGCTGGAAAACAAGCGTTCGTATGGCAACTAATCATCCCGTGACGAAATCAGGTCCATACGGGGCGGGCGCATGCTCCCGCCGGGGCTTCCTTTTTGCCTTGGGGGTGCTGGCCTTGGGAGGGGGAGTCTCGCGAGCGAGCGCTTCCGGCCGCTGGTCCCCATCGGTTTTAATCATTGGTGACTCCATGGCGCTTTGTGGGTTTGGCGAGCGGCTCGACGCGGATTTCCGGGAGGCCGGGGCAAAAGATGTTTTCACGTATATGGCCTGCGGGACCCAGCCCTTATCGTGGACGGACCTCAAAGCGTATGCCGGAGCAAAGTCCCGGTGCGGGTTCTGGAAAATCGAATCTCAAAAGGGCGGGGGGCCTCCGGCTTCGTTTCAGGACACCTACGGAATGACGCGTGGCCACCGGCCGGCGGCGCACGATGTCCCCAAGATCGAAAACCTTCTTTCCGCCACGCGCCCGGACATCCTGATCGTCCAGCTGGGGAACAACCTCTTCGATTTGCTGAAAGGAAAAAAGAAGTCGTGGCAGGGATCCGAGCTGCACCCGTATATCGCTCCCTTTTTGGCGAAGGCGTCCGCGCCGCCGGTCAAGCGGATTTACTGGGTGGCCCCCCCGACATGCGGGAGAATTCCGGCGGAGGCGCAGGACATCCTGGTCGAGCGGCTTCGGGACATCGGAGGCGCCTCGATGCGGGTCATCGACAGCAGGACGCTGATCACCTACCCCTACCGCGGGCTGCAGCCCGACAAGCAGCACTTCTTCGGGGCAGACATGCGCGAGTGGGCAGACAAGGTTTTCGCTTTTATCCAGGGCGATGTGGCGAAATCCCCCCTCGGGGCCATCCCCCTGCCCGCCTCGGTGACCGTTGCGGCGGCCGCCCCGGACACCGAGGAGGAGCCCAAGCCCGCGCTTTATGCCGAATGCACGCTCGAAAGCATGACGCTTCCGTTCACAAACAAGGAAATCGCACCATATAACGAATCCCTGGTCGCCTTTGTTTACCGGATCCGCCGCATCGTCCAAGGCACATGCAAGGGGACGCATGTGGCAGTTCTCCGCGCCGCCCATATCGGCGGACGGCGCCAGCCGATGAACGAGTTTTTTCTGAATCAGACCCGCACGCTGCGCCTCATTCCTCTCGAGGAAACCCCGTGGGCAACGCTGAAGTCGAAAGATGATTTGCGGTTCGTCGATCTCGAGCGGTTTATCACGGAAGAAGACCATGTGAAGCTTCGCAAGGAAACGTGAGAGCAATTTTCCTTGCCGCGTGCGTCCTGCTGATGCCGGCTCCGGCGAGGGCGCAAGAACCCTTGCCGGCCACGCCGGAGACCTCAGCGGCAGGAAAAAAGATCCCTTCCGCGCGCGGGCCGGCCCCCGTGAAGGTGATGCTGATTGGGGATTCCCTGAGCTTCGGGACGTTCGGCGAGAAGCTGGAGGGGTTTTTGCGCGGGAGGTATGGCAGCGGAAAAATCTGCGTGTTTGCCTCGTGCGGGTCCTCTCCTGAGCACTGGGTCACCGGCGGCCCGGAGTTTCTAACCCCGTGCGGCTACCGCGAAGCGACGCCGAAGGGCTCGCGGAAGGAGGACTTTTCCGGCGGGCGGCCGCCGCAGCTGGTGAGGACTCCAAAGCTCTCTGAGCTCCTCGCCTGCTACAGCCCGGAAATTGTCATCGTCCAGCTGGGAACCAACTGGATGGACCGGCTGGGCGGCGGCGGCGATGCCGCAAGCTACAAGCAGATCATCCGGCGGTTCATCCGGGAGCTGCGCGCCCAGCCGAACCCACCGCCCCGGATCGTCTGGGTCTTGCCGCCGGACTCCTCAAAATTTCCCGTGCAGGTTAAGGATGCCGTGGACATTTGGATCAACGAGTGCGCGAAGGAGATGGGGTTCCAGACGATTTTTTCGCGTCGGATCACTGGGAAATACGCGCCCGGGAAATCGGGCAGCGACGGCGTCCACTACAACGATGCCGAGGCTGCGCGCTGGGCGAACATCGTGATCTGGATGCTTTACGCCTACGGGCCGGATTGAGCGGGGGTCTTCACGACCGGCACCTTCGACCATCCCTGCCCCTCGGTGAACTCGCGCGAAGAGAAGCACCAGACGACGAGCCGGCGCCCGGTGAGGTTGTCTTTCCGGCGGGCGAGATTTCTCCGGGCGGGGGTCGCCCCCGAGCCCCTCACGGCCACGACGTCCACAGGAAATCCGAGCTCGAGGGCCAGCAGGTCGGGAAGCCCGGCCCCTTCCGCGTGCATATCTCCGCCGGCATGGAAAATGAGGTTGTGGCTGTCTCCCAGAAGGATCAGCGGGCTTTCTTTTGACGGGGGGATCGGCTGTTTGGAGCCTGCCGGACGGACGAAGCGCGCCGGAAAGGTCTCGGGCGCCGCCCCTGGCGGGGCCAGGTCGCCGGTGATTGTCAGCGGAAGAACCTCCGATTCCATCGGGATTTTCGGGCGGCCCTTCACCCAGGGAAGATCCCTGATCCGCCCGGCAATTTCTTTGGCCGCGAGCTCGATCCCCTCCGGCGACCAATGGCTGTCCTGCCGGCAATACACGTTCCCCTTCGAAGCGAGAAACGTGTCGGTCAGGTCGAGAACCTTGACGCCATGGGATTCCAGAACCTTGTAAAACTCCCGATCCATCCCGCCGGTTTGCGGAGGCCAGGGGAGCTTGTCCGGGCAGATCACGGACTTGGCAGGCACCGGGACGAGAAGCAGGTCCACTCCCGCCCGGTCGAGCTGCTCTTTGAAATCGAGGATCGCCGGAAGCGGGTCGCCAGGGACAGCCGCCACTCCGTCGCCCCAGAATTTCGGCGCGATCAGGTGGCGGAGCTCTTTCTCCAGAAAATACCATCCATCCAAGCCAGGAACGCTCAGGGAATTCCCGGCGCCGGCCAGCGCTCCGGCAATCGTTTGCTGCGGCGGGGCGGGAGTCGGGGCGCCAGGAACGGCCCCCTTGGCAGGGCATCCGGCAGAGAGGAGCCACACCGCCCAAGCGGCTGCCGGCGGGAGGAGGAGGCCGGCCGGCCAGCGCGCGCGGCCGGGAGTAAAGAAAGCCGAAGCAAGCTTCGGGGTATCAGACCCACAGGGAATCAAAGAATGCAGAGCGGGAGGCATAGGAAACCTCCACGATCAAAGCAGACTGTATCGGGATTGTCTTGCGGGAAAAAAGCGGCTAAACGGCAATGCAGGCAAGCCGGTTGGGAACAATAGGCTGCGCGGGAACAACCATGGTATTCAGCTCGCATCTCTTCCTGTTTTATTTTCTGCCGCTCGCGCTGGCGTGCTACTACGCGCTCTATCGGGCGCCGCAGCGATGGAGGAACATCGTGCTGATCCTCACCGGCTACGCCTTCTATGGCTGGGCGGAGCCGGCCTTCATGCTGCTCATGTTCCTCACGACCTTTGTGGACTGGATCGTGAGCCTGGCGGTCGCTCACGACGACTGGCGGCTCTGGCGGGTATGGCGCGCGCCGGTCGGAAAGCTCGAGCACGGCGGGGCGCGCTCGAGCACGCAGAAGGCGGCGATCGCCTCCTCGATTGTCCTCAACCTCTCGGTGCTCGGCTTTTTCAAATACTTCAACTTCGGGATCGATAGCTACAATGCGCTCGCCAGGGCCTTGGGCGTCGAAAGCTGGCAGTGGAACACGCTCTTCGAAGTCATCCTTCCCCTCGGGATCAGCTTCTACACGTTCCAGGCGATGAGCTACACGATCGACGTCTATCGCGGCGAGGCCCGAGCGATGCGCAGCCTCGCCGACTTCTCCTGCTTCGTCTCGATGTTCCCTCACCTCGTGGCAGGCCCGATATTGAAATTTTCGTTTTTGTCCGACCAGATTGAATCCCGGTCGCTGACCTCCGAGAAATGCGCGCGTGGGGTTGCGTTTCTGGCGCTCGGGTTTTCAAAGAAGATCCTGCTGGCGAACCCGTGCGGAAAGGTCGCCGACCTGACATTTCTTGCAGGATCCCCCGGGGTATTCGACGCCTGGTATGGAGCGGTCGCCTACGCGTTCCAGATCTATTTCGATTTCAGCGCCTACTCGGATATGGCGATCGGGCTCGGGCTGATGCTCGGGTTTGTCTTTGCAAAAAACTTCGACTCCCCGTACCGGGCGCGGTCGGTGACCGACTTCTGGCGCCGCTGGCACATCTCGCTCTCGTGCTGGCTCCGCGACTACCTCTACGTCCCGCTCGGCGGAAACCGGCGCGGCACCGCGCGCACGTATATCAACCTCATCCTGGTCATGCTCATCGGCGGGCTCTGGCACGGGGCCTCGTGGAACTATGTGATCTGGGGGGGGATCCACGGCACGATGCTGGCGGCGGAGCGCTGGCACGGGGCCAGCGGGCTGGCCAGCCGGCTTCCTCATCCTCTGCGGGTCGGGCTCACGTTTCTTGTCATCGTCGTCGCCTGGGTGTTTTTTCGCGCCAAAGATCTTCCGTCTGCCCTGGCCTACTGCCAGAGCCTCGCCGGACTTGAAAACCCTTCGGCCGGAGCCGCCCTGCTGGCCGGCGTGATTTTTCAGCCGTATTACCTCGGGAGCTTCCTGCTGGCGGGCGCCGTGGTCTGGACCGCCCCGCAAACATGGGATTGGACGCGCTCCCTCACGCTCGGCAAGGCCGCCGTTTTGCTCGGGCTGTTCTGGATTGCGATCGTCGTGATGACCACCCAATCCTACAACCCGTTCATCTATTTCATTTTCTAGCCCCACGATGCCCCCGAAAATTGATTTTCGTCGCGAGGTGGCGGCCGAGCAGGAGATCGGCCGGACGCTGGTGCGTGCGCCTGTCCGCCGCCTCCTCGTGGCGGCGTTCGTCCTCACGATCTTCGGGGTTCCTGCGATCCAATACTTTTCCGATGCCGGCTCGGCGGAATTTCGCGGGCGGTCGTGGCGGCCGCATGCGGCCGAGATCCTGCGCGCGTTTCCGAATGCCTGGCACGCAGCCGCCCGCGAAGGCGGGATTCGCGATCGCCTGGCCGCAGCCAATGCCTCGCTCAAGAAAGATTTTAAAGCCTTCGAGGCCACGCTCGAGGAGGAATCGTTTCTTTCGCGGCACGCGCTGCCTCGCGTGCAGCAATTTTCCGCCCGCTTTCTCGGCCTTGGCAACGAGAAGGTTTATCTTGGGCAGGACGGATGGCTTTTCTACCGGCCCGACGTCGATTACCTATTTGGCCCCGGCTTTCTTGACCCTTCCGTGCTGCGGATGCAGCGCAAGGATCGAGGGGTCCAGCCGGACCCTCGGCCTGCGATTCTCCGGCTTCACGAGGACTTGGCGGCGCGGGGGATCCGCCTCCTCGTCGTGCCCATCCCAGTCAAGCCGCAGATCGAGGGGGAGCACCTTTCCGCCCGCTGCTCCGCGAACCCGCTGCAAAACCCCTCCTTCCCCGGATTTCTCGAGGGCCTTCGCAAGGCCGGGGTTGAGACGCTTGACCTCACCTCCGCGCTCGCTGCGGACAAGCCCGCCGCCCCTCCATTTCTCAAGACCGATACCCACTGGACCCCGATCGCCATGGAGCGCTCGGCGGAGCTGATTGCCGGAAAGATCCGCGAAGGCTGGGCGGATCCGCGCACCATGGCGTTCACCCGGGCTGCCTCCCAAGACATCGCCAACACCGGCGACCTGGCGGCGATGCTCCGCCTTTCCCCAACGTCATCGCTTTTTCCGCGCGAGTCCGTTCGGATCCGCCCGGTGAGGGATGCCGCAGGAACCCCCTGGCGGCCGGATCCGGCAGCGGAGATCCTTCTTCTCGGCGACAGCTTCACCAATATCTACTCCACCCCGGACCTCTGCTGGGGCACGGGAGCCGGGCTGGCGGAACAGCTCAGCCTCGCGCTCCAGCAGCCGGTTGACCGGATCGCCATCAACTCCGGAGGCGCCTCGACCGCACGCCAGACCCTCGCCCGTTCGCCGGAGCGCTTGGCTGGAAAGCGCATCGTCGTTTATGAGTTCGCGACGAGAGAGCTTTCCTCGGGGAACTGGGAAGTTCTGCCTTTGGCGGAACCCGCCGCCAATCCTCGCGGCCCAGCCACATCATCCTCAACAGTCACCGGAGTGATCCGGGAAATTTCCCGCGCCCCGCAGCCCGGAACCGTCCCTTACAAGGATCTCGTCGTCAGCATTCATCTCGCAGAGATATCAAGCTTTCCGTCTCCGGAAATCCTCGTCTTCCTGCCGGGAATGAAAAATCACGCTCTCACATCTGCCAATAAGCTCAAACCCGGCGATAGGGTTTCCCTCCGCATCGTCCCCTGGAGATCCGTCGAAGAGAAATATGGCGCGCTCAACCGCATCGAGCTCTCCGGTCCCGGCGCCGACATCGGCGAGATCTACTGGTCGGACGACGTCCCGGCACCGGAAAAATAAAGAAAGCCGAAGCAAGCTTCGGGGTATCAGACCCAAAGGGAATGAACCTGCCAAGCGCAGGGTGCCCGCAGATTTCTTGCTGAACGAAGCAACTCATCGCCGCGTTGATCGCATCGCAAACATTTTTCTTTGAGCCGCCGAAGCATCGGGCATTGATTGCACCGGGGACGGGCCTGTGGTACGGTAAATGAAAACCTCACTATGAACAACTGGACCATCGGCAAAAAACTCGCCGCCTCATTCCTGGCGGTTGCGGCCATCACGTTGGCACTGGGGATCGGCGGCTACTACGGTGCGCTGAAGAGCAATGCGGCCATCAACGAAATCGGCAATGTCCGCCTGCCCAGCGTGCAGAGCCTCCTGATCATCAGCGAGAACGCCGAGCTCATCAAGGCGGCCCAGCGCACGCTGCTGATCCCGAACCTGCCGCCAGACGTCAGCCAGCGGCAGATCGCGACGATCGGAAAGGCCAGGTCGGACTACGAAGCGGCCTGGAAGATTTATGCGGCCCTGCCCCAGGGCATCGAGGAGGCCGCAACATGGAAGGAATTCATCGCGGCCTGGCAAAATTGGCGGAGCGACAACAACGAGTTCTTTAAGATGAACGCGGAGCTCGAGGCCATGGGGATCTCCGATCCGACAGCTCTCGCGCGGGATCTTTTCGAGGTGCGCGGGACGCTCTGGAAGACGCTTTCTTCGCTGTCAAAACAGGTCAAAGAAAATGCGGTGCTGGCGGATACCGACGTGGTGAACACCTTGCTCGTGGATTCGCCGAATGACTGGACCAGCAAGATCACCACTTCCAATCCGCAGATTCAGAAAGCGATCCAGGAGATTCAGCCTTTGAATGCCGCGCTGCTCGCAAGCGTGCGCAAGGTGCGGGAAACCCATGCTCTGGGAGGGCAGGCTGCAGCCAGGGAGATGCTCGACAAGGATGCGGTGCCCAAGGCCATGAAAATCATCGAGCTGATGCGGCCGATACGGGCCGAGATCGGCAAGGTCAGCGCGTTGCGCGAGAAATTGGACCGCCAATTGATGACGGTCTGCCGTGCGAGCCAGAACAAAGCCATCGCCCTGCTCGACAAGCTCGTCGAAATCAATGCGACGATGGCCGCCGACTCCACCAAGGGAGCCATTTCCCAAGCGACGGCACTCGAGTTCCTGAGCGCGGTCGGCATGGTTGCCGGCGTCGCGCTCGCCTTGGCACTGGGCTTCTTCATCACCCGCAGCCTCGTGAAAATCCTGACCCTGACAGCCGAGTCCCTCTCGGAAGGCTCCGACCAGGTCGCCTCGGCATCCGGGCAGATCTCGTCGGCGAGCCAGTCGCTGGCCGAGGGCGCGAGCGAGCAGGCGGCCTCGCTGGAGGAAACCA